>DATAIM010000095.1:0-4515 GCA_036262655.1 Gemmatimonadaceae bacterium
GAGCGGAAGGCGCGAAGGCTGCTGCGGGTGAGCATGGCGCTGAAGAGGGTCACCCCGAATTCCCGGGCGACGCCCGGCACGAGTTTCTGCCTGGCCTCAGATCTCCAACCGCGAACGACGCGCAGGGTGATCTTGGCGGGCGCCCCCTCGAGTCGAAAGAGAAGGGGATGTACGATCCGAAGCACTGGAGCGGCATGGCGAAACGCCGGTGGGCGATGACGATCGACCTCGCCCGGTGCACGGGATGCTCAGCCTGTGTGACTGCCTGTTACGCCGAGAACAACATTCCGACAGTGGGTGCCGACTGGCAGGGGCCACGTTTTCTTCCCGACCGCACAGGGTTCGGCGCGAACATCACCCGCAGTCGTGAAATGGCCTGGCTCCGTCTCGAGCGGTACTTCGAGGGCGGGGAAGACGGCGGCGCCGATTTCGACACGCGTTTCGTTCCGATGCTCTGCCAGCACTGTGGAAACGCTCCATGCGAGCCCGTGTGTCCGGTGTATGCCACCTATCACGCGCCCGATGGGTTAAACGTGCAGGTTTACAAGCGCTGCGTCGGTACGCGCTACTGCTCGAATAACTGTCCGTACAAGGTTCGTTACTTCAACTGGTTCGGCTACGGCGAGCCCGCACGCGCGCAGTACGCGTTCCCGGAGCCACTGAACTGGCAGCTCAACCCGGATGTGACTGTTCGCGGCAAGGGCGTGATGGAGAAGTGCACCTTCTGCGTGCAGCGTATCCGCGAAGCAGAGAATCGTGCATCACTGGAGCATCGGGGAGTCGAGCCGGACGAGTTCACAACCGCGTGCGCTGAAGCTTGCCCTTCACGCGCCATCACTTTCGGTGATGCGGCTGACGAGCGCTGGGCCGTTGCAGGCAAGGTGAACGATGAGCGTGCTTACCACGTCTTCGAAGAGCTCAACACCTACACCGCTGTCGTGTACCTCAAGAAAGTGAATCATCCAGGCGGATCTGGCGCTCATGCCGCGATGGCGCCCGCTCCCTCGACGCCTGAAGGGGGGCACTAGCGATGGCTACCATGGCCAAGCCGCTTCCTCCGGAGTCGGAGCTGCGCCGGCCGAACATCGCTACGGCTGACGTTCAGCTCCCCGCGGTTCGCGACTACGAGCAGGTAGACCGCGAAATAACGGGAACGCTGCATCCGACCGTTGCATGGTTCATCGGTCTCGGCGTAGCAATTTTCTTCCTGATCGTCGGTGCATCCGCGTGGATGTACCAGATCTACTCCGGTCTCGGCGTCGCGGGATACAATCCGCCCGTGATGTGGGGCGTGTACATCATCACCTTTGTCTTCTGGGTGGGTATCGGCCACGCCGGTACGCTGATCTCGGCGATTCTATACCTTTTCCGCGCTGGATTCCGCACGACGATCTACAGGTGCGCGGAGGCGATGACCGTCTTCGCCGTCATGACCGCCGGTCTGTTTCCGATTCTCCACCTTGGCCGGCCGTGGAAGTTCTTCTGGCTCATACCGTACCCGAACTGGCGGTACATCTGGCCGCAGTTCAAAAGCCCGCTGGTATGGGACGTCTTTGCGATTCTGACTTATCTGACCGTCTCATCGACATTCCTGTACATCGGTCTGATCCCCGACATCGCGGTGCTTCGAGACAGGGAGAAGAATCCCATCCGGAGACGGATCTTCGGAGTTCTGTCACTCGGGTGGAGAAATTCCGACAGGGAATGGAGGCACTTTGCGCGCGCCTATCTGTTTCTCGCGGCGTTCTCGACTCCTCTTGTGCTGTCAGTCCACTCTGTGGTGTCGTTCGATTTCGCGATGGCGCTCACACCGGGATGGCACACAACGATTTTCCCGCCGTACTTCGTTGCGGGCGCGATCTTCTCCGGAATCGGAATGGTGTTTACGATCATCATTCCTCTCCGGAAGTGGTTTGGTCTCCGGCATTATGTGACGATCAACCATCTCGACGCGGCAGCGAAGCTGTGCCTCTTTACTTCGCTCGTCGTCGGCTGCGCGTACATGACAGAGTGGTTCGTCGCGTGGTTCTCCGGAAACGAAGCGGAGAAGGCGTTTTTCGCGAACCGCATCTGGGGACAGTGGTGGTGGTCGTCGGTGATCCTCTACATGTGCAACATGGTCCTGCCGCTGACCCTGTTCAAGCAGAGCTGGCGGAGGAATCCAACGTGGCTCTTCATCCTCTCGTTCTTTATCAATCTCGGCATGTGGTTCGAGCGGTTCGTGATCGTGGTTCCATCGCTGTCGCACGAGTTCGAGCCGTGGCAGTGGACCAGTTATCGTCCGACGTGGGTCGACTTCGCTATTCTCGCGGGAAGCTTCGGCTGGTTCTCGATGTGGTTCCTCCTCTTCATCAAGCAGCTCCCAGTGATCGCAATTGCTGAAGTGAAGGAGATCATTCCGCCGAAGGTCCGCAAATCGCACGATCACGGTATCGATGCTTCTGGGCGCCATCTCGAGTACGATGCGGCGACTCCGGGGGAGGACTCCTGATGGCTGGAGTTATCGGCGCATTCCATGAGCTCGACTCTGCAATAGATGCGATCGAAGCATTACAGAAGGAGCGGCTCGGCCAGATTACTGTGTACTCTCCAACGCCGCGTCACGAATTCGACCACGTGATCGAGGCGAAACCAAGCCCCGTTCGCCGCTTCACTCTGATCGGCGGGCTTCTCGGTGCAACGTTTGGGTACTGGATCGCGATCTGGACATCCGACTACTGGCCGCTTGTCGTTGGAGGGAAGCCGGTCGCCTCATGGGTGCCTTACACGATCTTCGGTTTCGAGGTCATGGTGCTCTTCGGCGCTCTGGCCACCGTACTCGGGCTTCTCATCAACTCCCGGATTCCGCGCCTCACGATGACGGTTGGTTACGATCCCCGCTTCAGTCACGGAGACTATGGAATCTGGGTCGAGTGTGCTCCGGAGAAGGCCGCGGCGGCAGAATCTCTTCTCAGAGAGAGCGGAGCGGTGGAGGTGCGCGGTGAGAGATAGATCGAGCTGGCGCGAGCGCCGCGTCCTCATCTTCATCGTACCTCTTATGCTCGGCGCTTCGGGCTGCGAGTGGTTCACTGACTTCAAACGGCAGCCATCGCTATGGACGTGGGAACCCGTGAAGGACAGTCTCACGCCGTCGCGTGGCAATCCGCAGCATTCGGTTCCGGTCACGGGTATGGCAGTCGCGCCATTTCAGGTCTCTTATCAGCCGTTGCCTGGAACGATCGACTCGATGGCAGGAATCGCGAATCCACACCCGGTGAGCGAGGCATCGCTCGCCAACGGACGAAAATATTTTCAGATCAACTGTGCCGTGTGTCATGGCGACGCAGGCATGGGCGATGGTCCCGCAACAAAGTTCGGAATGCCGGGAATCAACCTGATCACCGACATCACCCGCAGCAGGACCGATGGATACATCTTCGGAATGATTCGGAATGGGCGTGGACTGATGCCGCCATACAATCGGATCGAAGAGCCTGACCGGTGGGACGTTGTCAATTATCTGCGCGGTCTGCAGGGAAGAGCAGGGCAGCAGGTTGCAACCGGTCCACTTGCGCCTCCGGGGGTTACGGGGGACAAGGTTCCAGGTGTGACGCGGATGGCACCGACGAGACCCGCACCGTTCATGGATCCGCGGGGACGGATCGTTGGGGGCATGCCTCGCGTTTCGCTGCCGCGATCGACCACTCCTTCCGCTGCTGACTCCACAACGGCTTCCACAATCTCTGCGCCGTCCGTGAGCTCACGAGATTCTGCGGCGCTTCCGGGGACCAAACGGTGAGCCACGAACATTTTCATCCGCCGACGCGGGAGGAAATTCTCGCCGGTACATCGCGCCCCCTTCCGCGACCGCTCTACACGCTGTGCATTCTCCTGGCCGTCGTCGGCGTCGTCGTTTTCATCGCCGGTGCCGTGATGGGAGTGGATCGTGTGTGGCAGGCGCTTCTCGTCAACTGGCTCTACTTCACGACCATATCCTCGGCCGGAGTAATGTTCGTCGCGGTACAGCGGATCACGACGGCACGGTGGTCGCGGTCGATCATCAGGTTTCTCGAAGGCTACGTCGCGTTCCTTCCCGTCGCTTTTCTTCTTCTCATTCTGATTTTCATCGGGAAGAATCACATCTTCCCGTGGACGCACGAGCCGCTGCACGTGCCCGAGAAGCAGATCTATCTCAATCCGGCGTTTCTCATCCCGCGAAGTCTTCTCGCGTTCGGAATCATTACCGCGCTGAGTGTCTGGTACATCTATACGACGGTTCGCCTCGACGTCGGGCATGTTCCGGAAGCGGGAGCGAAGTGGGCTCGAGGCCTGCGAGATAGAATGCGCCGCGGCTTCCGGGAGGAGCGCCGTGAGATTCACTCGACGCACTCCCTTCAGGGCCGCCTCGCTGTGTTCCTCGGCTTTGCGTTCGCATTCGGATGGATCGTCCTCGCGTGGGATCTTTCGATGTCGCTCGACCTTCATTTCCAGAGCACCATGTATGGCTGGTGGGTCTTCATGGGCGGCTGGGTCGCG
>DATAIM010000096.1:0-11107 GCA_036262655.1 Gemmatimonadaceae bacterium
AAAGGGGAGCTCGGACATTGGTGGCCACAGCTGCTTCCGGACGGCGAGCACGTTCTGTTCACGAACTATCTGACACCAGCGGAGCGATCCACTGTTGAAGTGCTTTCACTGAGGGACCGAAAGCACACAGTCGTGCTTCAGGGCGGATATTTCGGGCGGTACGTCGACGGACATCTCGTCTTCGCGCGAAATGGCGGTCTGATGTCGGTTGGCTTTGACCCGGGCCGTATGAAAGTCAGCGGCTCACCCGTGCCCGTTCCGCTCGATATCGAGCTTATCGCGTCGAACGGCTGGGGATCCTTCGCCCTCTCGCGGAATGGCACTCTGCTCTACCGGACTGATGTCCAGAAGAGCATCGAGCTCTTCTGGAGCGACGACAACGGCACCGAGACGCCGGCACTCGATTCAGCGGGACGAATTACCGATATGGCGGTGTCTCCCGACGGCCGGAAAATCGCCATCGTACGTGATGGCGATGTGTGGGTGTTCGACCGCCAGCGAAAGCTGTATTCCCGGCTTACGCGTACCGAGCAGAGAGAAATCGATCTGGGGTGGACGCCTGATGGCAGGGAAATCGTCTATGCGCGCGACGTTCCGCAATACGACGTCTTCAAACGACGGGCAGATGGCGGTGGTCCGGAAGAGGTTGTGGTGACATCACCGAAGGACAAGAGTCCGTCAGGATTCACCCCCGACGGGAAATTCCTCATCTACAACGACGACCTCGGCGAGGGCAGCGACGTTTTCATCATGCCGATGTCCGCCGCGGAGCGGAAGCCGCGGCAGCTTCTGGTTGGCGGTCCCGGAACGCAGGGCAACGCCAGGGTGTCACCAGATGGACGCTGGCTCGTTTACTCGTCGAGCGAGTCCGGAAGAAATGAGCTGTACGTCGCTCCGTATCCCACCGATCGTGGCCCGGCGCGCCAGCAGCTCTCGGAGGAGGGAAGCCAGTACGCTCAATGGTCGCCGGACGGCCGGGCGATTTACTACGACTCGCGGGGGACGATCACCCGTGCACGCTTCGACTCGAACACGGGGGACATCGGCCCGCCGGAATCCCTGACGAAGATCAGGCCTCAGATTGGGTGGTCAATAGCGCCGGACGGTCGTTTGCTCGTCGCCCATCTATCCAAGGGCGCGCACCGTTCATATAAGGTTATCCTCGACTGGCCGGCCGAGCTCGACAACGGGGTCCATCAGCCGAGATGACGACACTCCTCATCGGGGTCATCGTTGCCGTTCTCGTGGACTTTACGACAAAGCGATTTGCGAAATTGGTCCTGATGGAACGGCCCATCCCGATAATGGGTGTGATTCAGCTACGGCATGTGCGCAGCAGAAGGCGGCTGTACGACAGCGAGAGCATCAGGGTGTTGCTCACCGGGGTATGGCTCGCGGCATTCGGATCGACGCTTCTTCTCCACGCATCCGGCGCGCTCTTTCAACGCCCGAGCGCTCTTGCCGGCATCGGCGCGGCATTGGGGGGAGCAGGGGGCAATCTGCTCGAGATTCTGCATCGGCGGAGGGTAACGGACTTCATCGACCTGGGGTGGTGGCCTTCGTTCAACGTCGCCGATGCCGCAATTGTGATTGGACTTGTAATCGCATTCTGGCCAGGTCCATGATCGCCCGGACTGGCATCACGTATACTCGGGCGATCAGGGTCGAGGTCGCACGCTATATTCTCTCCGGTGGCAGCCTCCCATCCGAAATGGACCGCTGACCGTCCTCATACACTCGTCGTGGCCTGTTCCGACGGGCGCCTCCAGGAACAGACCGATGCGTTCCTGCACGAGGAGCTGGGGATTGGTGGATTCGACCGGTTCTACGTTCCGGGCGGCGGGGGCGCTCTCGCCGCCAGCGGACGCGACTTCCTCAGGGCGGGGCAGCTGCGGAAAGAGTGCGCCTACCTGATAAAGCTGCACGACGTGTCGCGGGTCATCCTCATCTTCCATGGTCCGGGCGATTCCGGACCCCCTGACGCTGTCTGTGCCGATTACCGTCGTAAGTTCGCGTCGGCATCCCCTGCGATGATACACGATCGCCAGCGTCTGGATGCGGTGGAGCTCGTCGAGCACCGCGGCGAATGGGCCGGAAAAGCAAACGTGGAGGCGTACTTCTGCAACATCGATGCGTCCCGCGACGTGACGTTTTCAGTCATCGATACCTGAGGCGGGAGGAATCGGCGCAGCCATCGAACGTTGATATGCCCCTCAGCGTTCCACATATTCTCGAATCCGTTGCAGGCTCCGCCCCAGAGGAGCGAATGAAGCGCATTCTGTTTCACGTATTTGGGCGGCCAATCCACAGCTACCCGGCCATGCTGTACATCGGGCTCGTGTTCGGGGTTACCGCCAGCAACATCGCCGCACACGTCGCCGCCGTCGATGCCCTCGGCGTTTACATAGCAACGCTCCTTCTGCTCGTTCCGTCCCTGGCGGGCGCACGCCTTCTCTATGTCGCCGTGCACTGGAACCGCTACAAAAACGATCGATCGCGGATCTGGGATCTGAAGGAAGGAGGCATGGCGCAGTACGGCGGGCTGCTTCTCAATGTCCCACTCTCTGTTCCGCTTCTTGCCGCACTAGATCTGCCCTTTGGCATCTTCTGGGACATCTCGTCGTTCACCATGCTTGTCGGCATGATCTTTACGCGGTTCGGCTGTCTCCTGAACGGCTGCTGCTCGGGTCATCCATCGAGCTCATGGATTGCAGTGAATCTCCCGGACCATGAAGGCGTCTGGGAGAAGCGAATTCCAACGCAGCTCCTCGAAGCCGGGTGGGCGACGATCGTGCTTGTCGCCGCGATAGCCATCTGGGGAAGCCTGCCGTTTGATGGGGCGCTCTTTCTCTTCGTTGCCAGCGCTTATGCAGCCGGCCGTCTCGTGCTCGAATCAACTCGTGATCTGCGGCGGGTGGGACGGAGGTTCACCGTTCACCACGCTATCTCGCTGCTCATCATCGGACTTTCAATCGCCGCGATAACAAGTCGCGCACTCATGTAGGGAGCCACGATGCCGAACGAGCTCACCGGGGATTTCGACGTTGTTGCACAGTTCGCGGTGCCTGCCGCAAACCGCATCCTCGCCGCCATGCACCAGGTGGGAAGATTTCCGCACGCGATGTCGCTTCGCGTGAAGGACATTCCGCCACTGCGCCCCTTTCCCGGCCTCGCACCGGCCGTAGTTGCAACGATCGACAGTTTCGGTGACCCGGTCTCGAATCCCGGCCGGATTGCCGATGATTATCAGCACCCCGGGATCATGGCGTCCACGGACGCGATCCATTTCAACCTCGATCCGATTGTCAATCTCGGAAACGCCGGCATTCTCGTGCAGCCGCTCGAGCCCAGCAACCTCAAGGGGCGCGCTCAACTGCAGCTTTTCCCACCGACTGTCGAGATCCCGGACGATTCCGGCACCAACCTTACCGTGCACCTGCAGCTTCTGTCGCATTACCTGCCGGATAAGGACACAAGTCCTGCGGCCGAATTCATTCGCGGTGACCTCCGTATCACGGCCCCTGTCCACCAGGTCGCGTCGCAGGTCGCGAACATGGTCGAGATAGACATCAAGGCCAGCGCCGTCGGGATCAACTTCGTGCCGCAATCATCCAGCACGCCGCTGACGGCGGAGGACCTCAGCGCGATTCATCTGCTGATCAGAAATGCGCTCAGGACCGCCTTTCTTCCGTCCAACAGCCCGCTTCCGCCGAATATCCGCCACATGCAGTTCAGGACGATTCGTGGCGCCCACAGTGTGATTGCCGCGCTTCTCAACCTCGAAAGTGGTCCCGGCAACAGGAACAGTGCCGGGAACGTCTTCCTCAATGCCGGAGACGATTTCGCTTTCGCGGTCGGAGCCGACTTCGTTCGATCAGCGTTTCAGCCCACTCTCGACAAAATTCTTTCGACACAAGTCCAGCCAGTGTCGTTTACGCTCAACGGCGTTGTCCACACATGGCACATCACCTACACCATCGTCCTCACGAGCGCGGCCGTAGAGCTCAGAAACGGCGCGATAGTGCTGACCGTAAAAGGGCGCGCCACAACTCCTTCATGGACGCCCAATTTCGATTTCACCGTCACACTGAAATTCTCGCTCGAGGTGAGCGGCGATACGGCCGAGCTCGTTCCAGGCGATGTGTCGATCGACACCAGCAGCTGGATCATCGATCGCTTCAGGGGCCGGATGACGTCCGCCATTCGCAGTGTGAGGGATCGCGCATTATCGCGGAGCGGCGCCCTCGCAACTGTTCGCAGGATGATGAGCGCGAGCCAGAATCTCGGAGGGTTCGTCGGCTCGCTCATGAAGCCGGCACAGACCAAACCGGGAACCCCTCCCCCGCCGCCCGCCCCCGCGTTTGCATTCGCGTACTCATCGGCGGAGATTCGCCCGGCCGGAATCGTACTGCACGGTGCGCTGACGGTTGCATCATGGCCTCCTCCGCATGTCGAGTTCGAGCAGATTCCATCAGTCGGCAGTGATTCGGTTCTGGGAGCGGCGATGACACCAGTCAAGCAAGGTCCCGATTACTCTGCGCTGAAGACATGGATCCCCGGCGGTACTGTCCGAAGCTACGAATGGAAGTATCTGGGGCAGAGCTCTCCGGGATTGTTGGAGGAGAACAAATTCATCTACAGGCGTTTGGACCCCGGTTTATCGGCTGGCATCGCCTCGACATCCCTCGTTTCGGGTTTCAGGCCACTCTGTCTGACGGTACATGGCTCCCGGTTGTCCGCAGCCGGCCCGGTCGTTTCGCAGACAGTGACGGCTTCAGTCTGCGGCGTGAACTCGTTCCCTTTTGGTGACATCGCTGACACTGAACTTCCCGCGATAGCGATGGTCGAGCGGAGCACAAATGGCCTCGTCAACGTCGTAGGTCACACCGCGCCACCGCGAGCATCGAAGCGCGTGGCTTCACCCAACCTCCTCGTGCATTTCGGTACCGACGCGAGTGCCGGTGAGCTGCGGGTTCTCATGCGCGCCCTCAGTGAGAGCGGCCGCAATGATGCCCCGACCGCGATCATCGCAGTCATGAGCACGGACGCAATTGCGTCGATGGAATTCGTCGATGGCGTAACGTACGCCGATGACAGCGACAGCTCCTGGCCACGGCGGCTAGGCCTGCGGGGAGTGAATCATCCATCTACGGTCATCGTGTCGCCGCGTGGAAAAGTGATCTGGCAGATCGATGGACTTGTAGAGCGGCGCGCGTTCGTTGAAGTGCTCCGAAAGTCGCTCGTGACAGGGGACCCCGTGACGCCAACGCTTCAGCGGACCGCGCTGAGATTGGGGCATCGCCCCCCGAACTTTCTATTCGAGTACGCCCCGGGGAGGGAAGTCACACTCCGGAAGACCGCGGGCCGGCCGATTACGATCGTGTTCTGGAGAAGCACATCCAGGCAGAGTGTCGAGATGGTTCGCCACCTCGAGAGCATTCATGAAGACCATCACGACGATCGTCCGCTCGTACTCGCGGTGAACGATGGCGAATCAGCCGAGGTCGCGCGGCGAGCCGCTCAAGCCAGCAGGATGTCCTCGATCGTCGTGACGGATTCCGCGCGCGCGATCTCGAGCGCCTACGGGGTGAACGCCTGGCCGACGACGATTGCTCTCGATTCAGCGGGCGCTGTGAGAGGGATCCGCTTCGGGCGATTCGCGGCTGACATCCGGCACTTTCCGGTCGACCAGGAAACGACTGACGCCGCGAGGAAACGACAATGATCGACTCATTCGTACTGCTCACGCCAATCCTCATCCTGGTGGTGGTTTCGCTCCTGGTCTTCGTCGGATGTGACGTTGTGTTCGGCCTCGACCGCCTCGACAAGCCCACTGGCTTCGCCGCCACGACCCGAAGTCAGCGGGTGGACCTGACCTGGAACCCATATCCGAACGCGGAGAAGTTCTACGTATGGCGTCGTGAAGGGCAGGGCGACCACGAAAAGATCGCGACCAAATCAGGTTCCGAGACGTTCCACAAGGACACCGACGGGCTCGTCAACGACACGGAATATTTCTATCAGCTTTCGGTGGTACTGGACGGCGACGAAGGCGATAGAACCGCTGACCTGCCTGCGACGCCGAACCCGGTGAGCTTTGTGAAAACCAAAACGCTGACCACGGCCAGGAATGATTTTACCGGCTCGGTTGGCATGTCGATCGTGGTCGCGGGCGAAGACCTCGATGTGGTGACCCTCGGCCGTCCATACGCCCTTGGAAACGTGCAGACTCACACGTTGAAAATCGTCGATGAGCTGAGCAAGGCCGTGATTGCCTCAGTGATGCTCGACACGATGCAGCTTCCGCGGTCGGTTGGAGATTTCCAGTATGCGCCACTGCCGGCACCTGTCACACTGACCGCCGGCAGGACGTATTACATCCTGAGCAGCGAGGTCAGCGGAGGCGATCAGTTCTATCGGCACGACGCAACGGTGACGACGACCGAGGTGGCCGCCGTCGGGGGAGCAATCTTCGAGCAGGCCGGAACGTTCATGCAGGATGAGACCGCTCCGCGCGTGTATCCCGTCGACTTGCAGTACTAGAGTGCGAGCGAAAGTGTACGACCACCGTGTCGGTCAGCTTCCATGCTGATCGGTCGAAAGGGGCCATTTGTTTATAGAAGGGACGGCCGGAACGACGCGACAAGGTGTTGCGCAAGCCGCATGGCAGTCACACTGTTGTCCTCCCCTCAACGGAGCATTCCTTGCGCCCTTTTCTCGAAGCCGGCTGCATAAGCGCGATTGTGGTGGCTGCAATTGTCGCACACCCCGTGCGCGCGAACGCACAGGTTGTTCTCGGAAAGCAGGTCAACGTCGCGGTGGACATTCGATGTCTCTCAGGCAACGGCGTGTCCGTCACACTGTCACCATGGTCGGCACAGCTCTTTGTTGGTGACTCGATCGCCTGGCTCCTCAATCAGGATGCAGGCGTGTCCGAGATTACGATAACCCCAAAGCAATCGACTTCATGGCCGTTCACGTCCAACGGCCCCTACAAGGGCAACGCAAAGACTCCACCGAAGGGCAAGGGCATGAAGGCGACGGTCAAACCCGGTGACAGGTATTCGTACAACGTCACTGCAGCCTGTGTCCGCGCCGATGGGACTACCAGCAACGTCGTCATCGATCCCGACATGATCATCATCGGAGGCAATTAGCGGCGCAGCACCAGACTCTTTCGAGGTAGCGCCGCCTCCGCCTGACGGCATGAATTCCGCTATTTCACGGAGAGTGTGAGGCACACACTTCTCTGGCTGGCAGTCGCGATGACACGAGCGACGACGATTGGATACGCTCAAGAGGCGCAGTCGTCGTCGCTCTCCGCGTTTCTTGCGGATGCAGCACGCATCAACTCACAGATACCCGATCGGCTTCGCGCTTATCGCGCACGTGTGGAATCGGAGATGTCGCTCGCGCTCATCGATTCCGGCGGTCGAGAAAGGACGGCTCAAGTCGAGCAGATCGCGAGTGACGTCCGCTTCAGGAATCCTGACCGCTACGACCAGCGGGTCGTTGGATACCGTAACCAGTCGATCGCTCCGACATTCAGCCTCATGTCGATCTTCGGTGGATGGACCACACCGACACTTTATGGCAACCGCCTTCGGCTCGGCGTCACGGCCGCCTCGAGCTCCAACCGTACGATCAATGACAGCGGGGCGAGCCTCGCGATCCATCCGCTCGCCGCCAACCGCGATGTCTATTACACGTACGCGGGAGGTGACACAGCAGTAACCATTTTCTCGACCAGCGGACGGAGAATCCCTCTCGCCCGAATCCGCGTCAGTCCGCGCGCCGGTGCACCTGGAGATGCGATTCTTTTCTACGGCGACATGTATCTCGACGCGGACCGGAAGCAGATCGTGCGGATGCGCGGGCGCATGGTGGAGCTCAGCGATGGGAAGGTGACCATCAAGTCCGGGAGCCGGATACCGGGTGTGAGCGGCGCGTCGTTCGTCGAGCTCGTAAACGTGGAGGTAAATGGGCAATACTGGCTTCCCGCCTTTCAGCGAACGGAAATTCAGGCGCGCATCGCATTGTTCGGTGAGTTCCGCAGCATCGTGCGCGTCGTTTCCCGCTTTTACGACATCCGCGCGAATGACTCGTCATGGTCCGGACCCGAAGCTCCTCCCGGAAGCCGTCACAAACTGACGTTCGCATCAGGAGCGAGCCAGCGAAAGTTTGGAGACTGGCATCAGCCGGTCGGCGCAGCGAGCACCGACGTGTATTACGCGGAGTTCGATGATCTTGCACCTGAGAGCTGGGCGAGCGCCGGAACCTCGACAGTCCGATTTACGCCTCGCACGCTCGGTGAAGTCTTCCGGTTCAATCGCATCGAAGGCGTGTTCACCGGCATCGCGGCGGGCCATGCATTTCACGACGCTGCGCCGGGCCTCTCGATTCGCGCCGCGATCGGGTATGCGTGGGCCGAGCATGTCGTGCGAGGGATGGCAGGGGCACAGCGAACGCTCGGGCGAACGACTACCGGAGTCAGGCTCGAGCGGGCTCTCGCGAACACAAACGATTTCCAGCTTCCACTTTCGTCCGGAGTGACACTGGCAGCGCTCCTTGGAAGCACCGACGATTTCGACTACCTCGACCGGAAGAGCGCGACACTGTTCATCTCTCGCGCTCTCGGTGTGCAGCGAAAATCGCTCGTGAGAATCGAAATCGGCGCGGGTTCCGATGCGGCGGTCCGCCAGCACGTATCGCAGGGGCTCTACGTCGCGAAGGGTCAGGGATTCAGACCCAACCGCGGAATCGACGAAGGCCGGTACGTACGAACTATCGCTGATCTGGAGGTCAATCCGCAGGTAAGTGGACTCTTCGTAGACAGAGGGATCGGCCTTCGTGCGCGATACGACCGGGCGGATGGCGATCTCGGCTGGCAGCGCCTGGAGATCCGGGTCGCGGCCCGCCGTGAGCTTGGTCCTCTCCAGCTGTACGGTCGAGGTGACGCGGGCACGCTGCTCGGAGCGTCCGTTCCCCAGATGATGTTCGAGATCGGAAGCGAGCAGGGCTTGAGCTCCTACCGATACAAGGAGTTCGGAGGCAATCGTGCCGCGCTTCTCCGCGCTGTGATCGGATACACCCTCCCCATTCTAAGGGCTCCCATTCGATTGCCGGGTCGTCTCGTGCTTCCCGGCCTCGCTCCAGGAGTTGCGGCTGGAGCTCAAGGAGGTTGGACCGAAGCCTCTGACTCGGCCGCTCGACGCGCGCTGCTCGTGCTCGGAACCACGATCGATGGAGAATCCGGCCGCGTGACTCCGCTCTCTCGTCCGACGAATGGAATGAAAGCGTCCAGCGAGCTGCTGATGACTTTTTTTGGTGGCTCGCTGGCGCTGGGTATCACCAGGCCGATCGACCAGCCAGGAGACTGGCGATTCACAGGGCGCATTGGACAGGGCTTCTAGCCGACCCCACCTCCGAATATCTGGCGCCCCGCCGCCTCCACGCGCCACATTGTGCTCGCGCTACACCGGCAGTCGGGGGCAATTCATTGACGGGTTCACCGAGCACGATTGTGCCTGACCAGGGTGGGCGAGGGGCGGGGACGGCAACCCTCGCGATACGAATCGCGGCTGTGGCGGCCGCTTATCTAATTGCAGCTGCGGTCGGGTTGAGCCTCGACGCTGTTGCCGGCTTTGCCACTCTCGTCTGGCCCGCCAGCGGCATCGCCCTCGCAGCGATCATGCTTGGCGGATTTCGACTGTGGCCAGCGATTACGCTCGGCGCATACATCGCGAACCAGCTCGCCGGTGCCCCTGCACCAACCGCGCTTGCGATTGCAATCGGCAACACAGGCGAAGCGCTGGTGGCGGCGTATCTGCTGAGGCAGGACCCCGATTTCCGGGTGTCGCTTGACCGTCCCCGAGATGTGCTCGCACTGATAATCCTGGCGTCGGGCGTGGCGACAACCGTGAGCGCGACTGTGGGAGTGGGCTCCCTTTACCTCTCAGGGATCGTCGCGGTGCCGAACGTCGAGGAGACGTGGCGGGCATGGTGGGTTGGGGACATGATCGGCGACCTGCTGGTTGCTCCGCTGATTCTGGTCTGGGCCAACTCGAGATCGATTCGACCAAACCGGGTTGGCGCCGCCGAGGCATCGCTCCTTGCGTTGGGTATTGTCGTTGCAACGATTGTCGTTTTCGGAATGCCGGGATCCTCAGCCGACGCGACGCGCGGACGTGAGTATCTGCTTTTCCCTCCCTTGATCTGGGCAGCGCTCAGATTCGGGGTTCGCGGCGCGGTGACGGCGGTCGTTGCTGTTGCGACAATCGCCGTAACCCAGACCGCCCTCGGGCGAGGCCCGTTTATTCGGCCCGAGCTGCACCAGAGCCTCCTTGCTCTCCAGACTTTCATGGGTGTGTCTGGCGCGACATTCCTGATTCTCGGTGCCTCGAGCTCGGAAAAGAGAAGGACCGAGGCCCAGCTTCGCACGGCGCAGGAAACGGCAGAGGAGGCCAACCGGGCGAAAGCGGGTTTTCTGGCCGTAGTGAGTCACGAGCTTCGTACGCCGCTTAACGCGATTTCCGGGTACCTCGACATGCTCTCGATGGAGCTGGACGGTCCGCTTACCCCCAAGCAGCGCAGTTCGGTCGAGAGGATGTCCCAGAGCCAGCGGCACCTTCTTTCTCTGATCGAGGATGTGCTGGGATTTGCGCAGACGGAGGCCGGCCGGCGCTCCTTCTCCATCCGTCCGGTGCGTGTTCGAGACGCAATGGAGGCGATAGAGTCGATTGTCGTTGCCGAGGTCACGAAGAAAGGGCTCAAGCTCGAGCTCCTTGCCGAGGCTGACCCTCATGTTCTCGCCGATCCCGACAAGCTGCGACAGGTCCTTCTGAACCTCGTGACGAATGCGATGAAATTCACGCCCCCAGGCGGGGCGATCACGGTCTTCGCCGAACGGACGGGTGATCAGGTCCGGATAAGTGTGGCAGATACGGGGATCGGCATTCCCCGGGAGCAGCTGCACCGCGTCTTCGACCCCTTCTATCAGGTGGAGCAGGGGGATACCCGGCGTTATCCAGGGATTGGCCTTGGCTTGTCCATCGTGCGGGACGCGGTTCGAGCGATGGAGGGGGAAGTCGGGATCGAGAGCGAGCAG
>DATAIM010000097.1:0-5138 GCA_036262655.1 Gemmatimonadaceae bacterium
GACGGGGCGCGGCGAGGCGAACATCAAGGTCTGCGGCGCCTTCCTCGCCGTCGAGTTCATGCGCCAGGGGATGTCGCCCGAGCAGGCGCTGATGAAGGTCATGGAGCGCGTCATCGCCATGACCGAGAAGCGCCTCCTCGACGAGCGCGGACGTCCCTGGTTCGACCTCAACTTCTACGCGGTGGCGAAGGACGGGCGCTACGCCGGTGCCTGCGCCTACGAGGGTGCGCGCTTCGCCGTCGCCGACGCGAAGGGGGCACGGCTCGAGAGCAGCGTCTACCTCTTCAGGCGCGGCGAGCGCCCGTCGCGGCGCCCGATCAGCGGCACCCTTACTCGGCCGTAGCGCTTCTGCCGCGGCAACCGCCAGAGAAGCCGTCTCATTCGACTTCTGAGACACTGCGCACGACGTTGTGAGACAGGGTGCGCGCCAGACTCTCAGCGGGCGGGTAGGCCTAACGCGCCAGCGGGCAACGCCTTAGCGGCGGGAAACGATTGCGGCACTGCCGTTGCCTTGCGAGACCACGTGCCGACTTCACCGTCTCCGCTCACGCAGGCGGCGACGAACGAGGTCGCGTTTGGGCGATCTCTCGGGCCGGGCAAGCGGACGCGTGACTGAGACCGTCGTGGTCTTGTTTGCCCGCGACTCGGATTATCCGCGGCGACGCCGATGCGGACCGACGGACAGCCCAGTTACGTCGAAAAGCCGAGAAGGTGGTGCATGACCAGTAAGGATCATCAGCAAAGGTGGCAATCCATGGACGTCATCGCTCGCCTCCTGTTGGGCGAGTCGAAACCAATGCAGCAGCTCCGATCATTGGTCGTGCGCCTCGCGGGAAGCGAGGCCGCCGTCCTTATTGAGGGGCCAACCGGGTCCGGCAAGGAGCTCGTCGCGGAGGCGCTGCACCTGTGCAGCGCTCGACCGGGAGCCTTTGTGCCGTTCAACGTCTGCGCGATCGGAGATGGTACCTTCGAGTCGGCGGTCTTTGGACATGCGCGTGGAGGATTCACGGGTGCCGTGCACGATGTGCCCGGCTATCTCGCTGAGGCGGATCGGGGCACCGTCTTCTTCGACGAGATCAGCAGTCTCCCTCTCACGGTTCAACCAAAGTTGCTGCGGGCACTCGAGACGAAATCGTTTCGACCCGTGGGCGCTCGGCATGACCGGACGAGCCACTTCCGGCTCGTTGCGGCATCGAACTGCGATCTGTCGGCCCTCGTGGACCAGGGGAGATTTCGGGCCGATCTGCTGCATCGCCTCCGTGCGCTGGCCATTCGAGTCCCGTCGCTCGTGGAGCATATCGAAGACGTGCCGCTTCTCGCACAACATTTCGCCCGGCAACTGTCCGGCGGGCTCGTCTCACGCTTCGACACCGCGGCGTCGAGGCGGCTCATGGAGCACACATGGCCCGGCAACGTCAGGGAGCTGCGCAACGTCGTGGAGTTTGCCCTCCGACTCGCCGAAGGAGAGGTCGTCGGCGCCGTGGAGATCTCGAGAGCACTGGAGGGCCGCCGCCACGTTCCGCCCCGCGACGATCTCTCCTGGTTGCGGCAACAACTGGTGACGATGGTCGCGGATTGCGACGGAGACATCGCGCGTGTCGCCGAGCGACTTGGAATGCATTCGTCGAACGTATACCGCCGAATGCGGCGGCTCGGCATCGATACCCCGAAGCGCCGATACCTTCCCCTCGCGTCAGGGACAGACAGCCAACCGCCAAGGGTGGCATCGTCGTAATTCGCGCTGTTCGCGATGAGAAGCGCGACGTTCGCGACCAGAACGCGAATATCGCGAGCAACCCATGGACCGATGCAAACCTAATCGCTTGTCGGCGCACGGCTTAGCCTAACGCCAGGACCAGGCACCGGGCCTGCCTCCCGAGATCGAGTGATCGCTCCGCCGTTGACCACTCGTTTCGGAGGCTCTGTGTTTCAGATTCCTTGCGGCCGGTTCACCTCCGTACGCTATGCACTTCGCATTCAGTGCAACTCCGCGAAACGCTTGCCCTGGGCAGCGATCATTCTTGGCGTCGCCGCTCTCCTCGCCGGCGATGCGCGTGCAGCCAGCGCTCAGTGGGGAAGCCCCGCCTGGGTCCTCGGGATAGAACCAGCGAATCAGGCCCAGACGTCGCTGACCGTGAACGTGACAATCCGCTGGTGCGACAAAAACTATCCGCCGAGCTCCTCACGCACGATCACATTCAACGGACAGGACGTCACTTCGCAGTTCACGTATACCTACCAAGGTTTTGGCGTCTACAGCTGCGCCTATTACTACAGCGGCACGGCCGTCTACAGTGCATACTCAACAGGGACCGTGATACTCAGGGGCGAGGGAATCATCGACACACTGCGCGCCCAGTTTTACAACACCAACGGAGAGCTACGCCAGGCAACGCGAACTTGGACGCCGGCTACGTATCACGTGGCAGTCACGCCGCACGGCGGGTTGACCACACCCTCGCCAAACGTGACCGGGGCGATTCAGCCGTTCACCGTCACGAATCACGGCAATGTGGCAGCCACCTACACGCTGCAGGTCACGTGCAGTGGAGGCGTCTCTGGCTGCTCGGCGCCCACTTCCGTCACCGTCTCGCCAGGCGAGGCACAGAAACAAACCGTCAACGTGTCGTACAACAGTGGTGCTGCTGACAGTAAGGGAACCATGGAGCTCAAGGCGACCTACGGCACGTATTCGGACCTCGGAACGGTCTACGCTCTGATAACGCCGACGTCGACAGCGAATACTCGCGTGCTCGTGAGCGAAGTCAATCCGGGGACGAGTATCGACCGCGCGAGCTGCCTTGTCTTCTCCATCCTACCCGACGTCGCTACGGAATGCGGCGCGTTGCGCGTCACGCATCCACTGCCGACGGTACGTACGCTCGCCAAGACGCGTACCCCCACCCTCGTCTACTACAGCGACCACGTACGCCCGCCGGTGCTTGGCGTTCACCTGATCCTCGCCGATACCGCGACTATCCCCGACGAGGTCCAGTTGAACGTGCTCGACGGCGTTGGCGGCTCGCTCGGAGCGTCACGAAACTATGCGGGGTCGGCGTGGGCCACGAGTCGCGCCCAACGTCTGGCGATGCCCTTGAACCTTTCCGGAGCGACCCGGATCGTCCCATACCAGGTGGACGTGAGGTTGCGGTACGGTGCCGAGTGGCGGCCGGCGGCCACGGTCGTGACGGGCGAGGTTGCGTTCGTGAGTCGCCTGGAGAGCCGCTTCGGCGCGGGCTGGTGGCTGGCCGGCCTCGAGCAGCTGTACCGCGGCCAGCCAGGCGGGGCGATTCTCTGGGTGGCCGGCGACGGCACCACGCGGAAGTATGTGCGGACGGGGACCCTGCGCACGGATACCGTTTTTGTCGGAGAGACGCTGCGGCGGCCGGACACGCTGTTCCGGACTGCCACTGGCACCTACCGGCGATCGCTGCCGAACGGTGTTCGCGTGTACTTCGACGGCGCCGGACTGCATACTCAGACGGTGAACCGCGTGGGACATGCGACGCGGTTCGTCTGGGGCGCGGTCGCTGGAGAGCCCCGGCTCGACAGCATCGTCGTCCCCAGTGCGTCGACGGTTCGTGCATACACGTTTCACTACGATCCCGGAGGCCGACTCGAGCGGGCGACTGGGCCCGGGGGAGCGGGCGCACAGCGCGAGGTGCGTTTCGCGCGCAAGGTCATCGGTGGCCTGCCGAGTCGTGGGCTGGAGCGAATCACCGACCCTGACAACAACAGCGTGGTCTTCGATTTTCAGGCGTGGGGACCGGATTACGCCTACCGGGCACGGATCGACCGGCGCGGGACTCGCACGGATTTCGACAACGAACCTGACGCTCCGACGATCGCGTACACTTCGACGCCGACGGGCGCTGGTGAGACCGTTCGCCACGATTTCCGCACCGTTGCCGGGATTGGAGCCTCAGCGACCGCCGGCGCGCTCGCCGTAGACTCCGCGTATTTCCGCTACGATGGCCCGCGGACGGATCTGGCCGACATCACTAAGATCTGGACCGATCGCTTTGGAGCTCCGAAGCGGGTCGTCAACGCGTTGAGCCAGGTGGTGACCATTCGGCGTGATGACTGGAGGTTCCCAGGCGCCGTGACGCGCGTCGAGTACCCGCCGCTCGCGGATGGGCGGCAGCGTGCGCAGACGTCGACGTTTGATTCCCGCGGGAACATCAAGACGACTGCCGAGGTCAACCCCTATGGGAGCGACGGGGCGAACCGCGATGCTGTCACCCGCTACGAGTACGACAGCATCACGTGGCCGACGTTCGTCACGCGGATCGTGCCGCCCGAGCGCGACAGCGTCGTGATCGAATATGACGCAGACGGAAACCGCGTCTCACAGCGCGATGCCAGGGGCGACAATACGAAGGTCTTTTTCCAGTATGGGAACTCCTGGAAGGTGCTCTCATCGGTAACGCTGCCCGGGGGCGCGAAGGACTCACTGCGCTACAGTGCGACACTCGGCAACCTTTCGTGGAGCCAAACCCCCGGTCTCGACACGACGATCTACAGTCATGACCTGGCTGGCCGTGACACTCTTGTCGTCACCCCCTTCGACTCCTCGCGGACGAGATTTACGCGCGTGCGGACAGTGCACAATCTCGTTGATCAGGTCGACACACTCATCACGACCGGGGACGCGATCGGTAGCTATCCGACGAAGAGTGCCTTTGTCGTGAACACGTATGACGAGGAAGGCAACGTCAAGAGCGTCAGTCGGTGGTCAAATCCGGATATTCCGTTGACCAACGGGCGAACGACCACGATCGGTCAGATCATCACCCGGTGGGACTACGACCTGCTACATCGAAAGACTCGCGAATACGCTCCGGACAGGACACCCGGTAATCCGGCTGATAACCGGTTCGACGAATCACGCTACGATCTGGCTGGCAACGTCGATACGGTTATCACGCGCCGCGGCGACACCTTGACGATGTCGTACGACGCGCTGAACCGGCTCAGAGTCCGCCGCGTTCCGAAGTTCATGTATTCGTCTCGCTCCGGGATCATCCAGGCGACGACCTTCGTCGTGGAGAACCCCTATGGTCCGGAGCGCACCACACCGTACCCGCGCTACCCGAACGACGCGCAGAACAACCCTAACGGATATACGATCTTCAGGG
>DATAIM010000098.1:0-5269 GCA_036262655.1 Gemmatimonadaceae bacterium
GATTATCCATTCTCCTGTCTACGCTCGGCCGGCCGACGACCAACTCTCTTCGCGTTATCGCAGACCACGGGACCGGAACGGCAGACCTGTTTCACGGATATGCGATCATCGAGCGTGGAACGGTCTCACGAGCGCGGAAGATCACGCATCCGTTTGTTAGGTCCGCACTCATCGCTGCAAATGCGGTTGCCAATGGCGCGCGCCGCGGACTAACGGCCGAGACAGCCTTCCCCGGGCTGCGGGAGCTGGTGAGACTATTCTATGATTCTATCCGGAGCGGAACGCCGCCTCCGATTGCGGCCGAAACGACTCTCGATACAGCGGCTGCTCGTGACAGGATAATCGCGGCTATCGAGCTTTCGAGCTGAGAGATGCGTCCGGCGAGATAGCGGGCGTATCTCCCTCCCGGCGAATCTCGGGTGCGGTGGTGATGCGGGCTGGCCGTCTGCCTGTGACATAACCCAGCCACTCTCCCCATGACCATGCGGCAACCATCGTCAGAATCGAGGGAAGCGCGCGAACGAAGTGCTTCCTGAGCGCGCCGTCGAGACGCGCTTTGCCGATCATTCGCATCATAAGGAGAAATGGCAGCGCAGGGGCGGCCGTTGCATAGAACAACCGTCGGCCCGTCGTCTCGTGCGCAATGCGCGTTGCGCCGAACAATCGTCCGAATGCGTACCGCTCATACACCGCGTCACCGAAGGTTACATCGCGTCTCACCTGAACCTCAGCCATCGGGCAGAGCCACAACGGGCCGAACTTTTCGCTGAGTGCACCATTGATGACTGTTTCATGAAAGCCCTCGCGCCACAGGTCGGCCACGGCCCGGAGATGCGACATGTGATAAGCAACGTTGCAGACGCTGAGAGTTGGAGCCGGCCCCTCTGTGACGGGCTTCATATAGCGGAAGAAGTCGACGTAGCAGAATGCCCACATTGCGGGCGAAATCCCTGGAGTTGCCTCGACTACTCCGCCAACGGCGCCTCTTCCATCCCAAGAAGTTGCGGCGATCGTTGCGAGCCAGTCGGGTCGCGCGACGCAGCTATCCTCGGTAAGAACGATCCGTTCCCCAGCGGCCGACATCAACCCGAGCGTAGTCAGCTCAATGGGCGTGTCGCAGCCGGTTTGCGAAAGGAACCTTACCTGCGGAAACTCGGGTGTCAGCGCGGACAACCCGGCGATTCGGGAGTCAGCCGCAACTATTACCTCGAACGTCCGGTCTACGTCCTGCCGCTCCAGCGCCTGCAACGACCGCCTGAGCTGGGGAATGCTGCAAATGGCGACGACGACGACCGTAACTTCCGGAACGTTTTGATTGGTTGAATTCGACTTGGACGGATGCATTGGAGTTTCTGCGTTGCGGTGGGGCGCGATTATCTGCCAACTTAACCGCTTCCGATGAACATAGAACATCTTCTCGCGTGTCCTTCGTGCGCCGGAGAGCTCGAGCGAGGCGACGGGCAATTTCGCTGCCTTGGCTGCAGCTGCGTTTTTCCGATTCGATACGGTATCCCGGACTTTCGATTGATGCCCGACCCGTACATCTCGGTTGAAGCCGAGATGGCGAAGATCGACGGTTTTCTCGCTCCGGGAAGGTCGTTCGCGGATATGGTGCGCGCGTACTATGTCCTCACGCCGGAAAGCCCGCCGACACTGCATCAGCGATATATGGCCGCAATGGATGCAGCAGTTGCGCGGGGCGGGGGAATCATTTCCAAGCTGCGTCAGAAGTTTCCCGCTGCGGGCACCGGCGCGATGCTCGACCTGGGCTGCGGAACCGGGGGAATGACTATCGCAGGTACGCGTGCATATCAGACAGTGGTTGGCGTGGACGTCGCCCTGAGATGGCTCGTGATGGGGAAGCAGCGGCTCGAGGAAGCACATATCGAGGCGCCGCTCATCTGCGCGAATGCGGAGTCTTTACCCTTCAAGGCAGAGGTGTTCGACGCGGTTGTCGCCGACTCCGTGCTCGAGCACGTGCGGAACAGCGAGCGGATGCGAGATGAAGCGCTTCGCGTGCTGATGCCCGGTGGTGCCTGGTTTTTCGTAACGAACAACCGGTACAGCATTCTGCCAGAGCCGCATCTCCGGCTCTGGGGCTTCGGATTGCTGCCACGGCGCGTGATGGAGCAACTTGCGTGGCGGTTGCGCGCTACCCCTTACAAGGCTCGACTCCACTCCCGCTCGGAGCTCCGTCGCCTCTTCGCCAGCTACGGCGAAATCATGCTGCCTTACTACGACCCGGGCGAGCTTGGTCCTCGTAACGAACGAATCAGGCAGCTCTGGGAGCGCCTCAGGAAAATCGGCATCGTCCGCTACCTGGGCGGCGCGATCGTGCCCCAGTATTTCATTTCCGGCTCGCGACCCCCGAGTCGCGCTTGAGACGGCTCGCGTCCGCTCGGGCGCGAACCCCTTTCAGCTGAACCAATACAACCATTCCGCTTAAAGCGGCAATGAAGGCAATGAGAAAGGAGGCTCGCTTCTCGAGAATCTGGTAGACAACGCCATGCACAAGTGCAGCTGCTGCAGCGACATAAGCGAGCCGCTGAATCCGCTTCCATTTGCTGAGGCCAAGGGATCGCACTGCAACGTTGTTCGAGATTATTACGAGAACGGCGAGGATGCCTGCGGAAACAAATCCGAGATAGTTGGTTGTAACGAATGCGATCGCGGATCCACCCGCCGGATGCGGCACTCCGAAATAGCGAGCGAGCTTTCCACCAAAATGGACCTGGAGTCCGAGAATCGTGTGCACGATTCCAGCAATTCCGGCCGCGATACCGACATCCCGGCGAACGGCGCTGTGAACCGGGTTGTGTCGCTTGCGCAGAATGTTGAGCGGTCCAAGGACCATCGACAATCCGAGCAGGATGAACGCGGCGTATGCAGTTCCGAGACTCCAGCCCTCTACACTCGAAGCGCTGCGGGCAATGCCGGCGATAATCCACGAGAGCGAGAGGGCGCCGACTGCGAGCCCGGCCTGGCGAGATCGAGGCTTCAGGTCACTCTACGCGCGCGAGGGCATTGTATACGCCCCCGATCGTGCGGCCGATCGCATAGCCGATGACGAACATGTACCCGAAACCGATGAAGGCCCCGCCGACGCTCACCCGATAACCGGGCAGCAGCTGTCCAAGCAGGCCAAGGTGTGCCCCCACTGCCGGCCCACCTTTCATAACCAGCAGAATCGTCGCGAGAAGAAGTCCGAGTCCGAGAAGAAGACCAACGGCGATGCCCCAGGCGCGCGCGTTGAGCCGAAGAAGCGTGCGGCGGTAGGCCTCCCTCGATACGTCAGGCGTACGCAGGTTAGTCATATGTGATCCAGGAAGTCGCTCGCTTCGTCCAGTTCCGCGCGGCTGCGGATCATGAACAGAGACAAAGCGAGCGTAAGATTGCGAACGAATGCGAGCAGCCATCCTGCGCAGAACGCGACGCCGAAGCTCCACGCCCCTCCGATCACCGCGCCAAGCCAGGAGATGGTATAGCCGGCAAAATATTGATTCAGAAGTGCGAGCCCTCCCCACGGCCTCGGCAGAAGCAGGTCGACAATGGTGAGACCGGCGACCGTGAGAGCTGCAGCGACGCCGAGTGCCACGCCGAATGCGCGCTTGTCGAGCGGCGCAAAAAGGTAGCTGGTAGTGGGCGGGAGCTCTGTCACTTCTTCAGTGATGAGCTTCTCGAGATTTTCTACGGTACTCATTCAGGCTCCCGCTGCCGCGGGCTCGCCGGCAGCTGGTTCGATCCGTTGCTCCTCGTGATACTCTAGATCCGTGTTGACGCTCCAGAGGTCGTGCTCGGCTCCATTCATATTTTCGACCGCGAGCATTGCAGTGTACATCGAATGGTCCTGATTGTTGTACTTGTGCATCCCGTTCCTGCCGACCGTATGGAGGTTCGGGATCGAGTACAGGTACTGACTGATGACGTCGACGTGCTGCCGGTATTGCGCGTCATAGATCGGATATGCCTTGGGCATTCGCACGACCGACCCATCCAGCACCTTTGCTCCCGGGCACAGCCCAAGCTTGGCCAGCTCGGCCGCCGCAAGCTCCACAAGTGCAGCGTCATCGGAATCCCACAGGCCGTCGCCTTCAAAGCAGAAATACTCCATCCCAATGCACGTCACGCCGGCGACCGGGACCATCGCGGCACTCCAGTTGTTGAAGTTCTGAATTCGTCCGACGGTGACTCCCGGCGTGTGGATGTAGATCCAGTTGTCGGGGAACACGTTCTCACGGTCGACGATCAACGCGACAAGGATGAAGTCCCTGTACGCGAGACCCTTCGCGGCGGCGGCGACGTTCCCGGGTGCGGCAGCGCCGAGCCCGGCAATGAGATGCGCGAGCGCAACTGTGGAGATGAAATGCTCGGCCTCCAGCCGCTGGAGGCCCGTCTCCGACTCTACCAGCGCTGCAGATACCCCATCGGCCGACATCTCGAATCCCGTGACTTTGTGCCGCATCAGGACTCTGCCACCCATCTCTTCGATCCGGCGCGCGCACGTCTCCCACATCTGCCCCGGCCCCAGCCGCGGATACCTGAACTCCGCGATGAGTGTCTTGATCGTAGGAGCGCGACGATTCAGCGATGTGGCATTGAGAATTGCCTTCGCGAGGGACAGACCCTGGATTCGCTGCGCGGCCCACTCCGCTCTGATCTCGGTGCAGGGAATGCCCCAGACCTTCTCCGTGTAGGTCTTGAAAAAAATCCGGTAGAGACGATCACCGAATCGGTTGGTGACCCATTGCTCGAGGTTGTCTTCGGTCGCATGCGGAGCTACACGCGCTTTGACGTAGCTCAAAACGATCTTTCCGGCCTCCCACAGTCCAAGGCCGGTAACCGCGTTCATCGCCTTCAGCGGGTAGTGAAAGAATTGCCCGTTGTACAGAATCCTCGAAAGCCTCGGCACGTTGATGAACTCGTCGCCGAGGATCTCTTCCCACAGCTCCTGGACAGGCGTGATCTTCGTGAAGAACCGGTGACCGCCGATGTCGAACCGGAACTCCTTGTAGCGCGCAGTTCGCGAAATCCCGCCAACGACGTCGTCAGCCTCCAGAACAGTGACGTCATACCCCTGTTGAGCGAGCTTGTAGGCCGCTGTGAGCCCTGCCGGACCCGCGCCGCAGATTACGATGCGGTCGCCCGGAGCGAGCTGGCGCACCCGGGGAGACGAACCATTTCTCGAGAAATTACCCATCAACGGGCCGCCCTCACGCGATACACGCGTGCGGCCGAGTAGTCATTGGATGTGGAGAAGATCGGTTCAAAT
>DATAIM010000099.1:0-3559 GCA_036262655.1 Gemmatimonadaceae bacterium
CTGCTCGCGGCGGCGAGGGATTGTCGCGACGACAAGATCGGCGAGGATGACGTGCACGTGTGGTGGGGCAAGGTGCGATCGGTCAACCGGCAGCAGCCGATTACCCACCTTGCTCGAATCCTCGAGCTCGACGCCGAGCTCAACCGGATACAGCAGATCAGCGCGATGCCACTGTCGTGAAGTAGCGGTCTAGCGTCGAAAGCGCGACAAGTCCATCTGATCGAGTATACGCCTGAAGCGTGGGTCGTTTCGAACAGGCGCATACGTTGGATCATCGAGGGGGGCCGCCGCAGTGAGGAGCCCGATGTCGTGCCGCTTCACTGCATTCTCGAGAAGTGTCAGAGCCCTGTCGTTCTCGCCCAGCGCGATGTAGGCAATCGCGAATGCAACCTGGTTGGTATTCTCGGTCGCTCCGCGGCGCTTCATCTCCTCGATTGTCTGGAGCGCCTTCGCGCGGTCGCCCGTCTTGCCGTACACGAACGCGAGCTGCCCCTTTCGCAGCACGAGCTCCGGATCCGCCTTTACCGCAATCTCCATCTCACTCCGTGCATTCGCAGCATCACCAGCGAAGAGGTGTGCCATCGACGTGATCGAATGCAGCACGCCCAGATTGGGTGCGACTTCGAGACCACGCCTGGCCTCCACTAAAGCCTCGTCATACCTGCCGGCCGTTATCAGCGCGTAGCCCAATGCCGTGGCCAGAATCGGCGCAAGAGGATCCAGGTCGCGCGCCCTCCGCGTCTCGGCCACACTCGAATCCAGGCGGCTCGTCGTGTACAGAAGCTCTCCATACCATTGATGGGCGGTCGGATAAGAGGGCTCGAGCGCGATCGCCTTCCGGTAAGCGGCTTCAGCTGCGTCCCAATCCCACGCGTTTACAGATGCTACGCCGAGGGCGGTGTACGCCTCGGCGAGTGTACTATCGGTCTCGAGGGCGCGCTTCGCATCGGAGCGTGTCTTCTCGAGTGCATCGGCGGGTGAGGCGTCCGTGTACTGCGGAAGGAGACCGTACGCCATTGCGCGAGCAGCATACGCGCGCGCGAACCTCGGATCGGCGGCGATGGCCTGATCGAAGTGCGTGATCGCGCGCCTCAGGTTCTCGGCGCCGCGCGCGTTCCAGAAATATCTGCCACGAAGGTATGCATCGTAGGCCTGGAGATTCTCGGTGCCTGACGTTTCGCCCGCTACACCTTTTGGTGCGAGACGGAGCTTGAGCGCGTTGGCGATGGAGCGTGCGATGTCCTCCTGCACGGCAAACACATCCTTTGCCTCACGCTCATAGCTGTCGGACCACAGCGAAAGTCCGTCGTGCGTGCTCGTCAGCTGGCCAGTCACGCGCAATCGCTGTCCGGCGCGGCGCACGGTACCCTCGAGCACGGCCTGCACATTGAGCCGCCGCCCGATCTCGCTGACGTCCATGTCTTTTCGTCCCTTGAACGTGAACGACGAAGTGCGCGACGCGACACGTAGTCCCGGAATCTTGTTAAGCGCGTTGGCGAGCTCGTCGCTCATGCCGTCGCTGAAGTATTCGTCCTGTCCCGTTCCGCCGACGTTTACGAGCGGCAGGACGGCCACCGATCTGATCTCATCGCCGGCACCGGAGGTGTTTTTGCGAACGAAGACGAAATAGTTGGTCGCGGCGACGGCGAGCGCGACGATGATACCTGCGACGATGTACCACAGATACCGCGGCCTCGGCTTCCGGGCGGCCGGCAGAACCGGTACAGTGGTGCCGCCGGTAGTGACCTGTTCGCCCTGCTTGAGTATCTGGAGGACGTCATTCGCCGTCTGCGGCCTGTCTGCCGGTCTCTTCGCAAGACAGCGCATCACCAGATCTGCAACCCACGGTGGAAGATTCGGCCGGCGGTTGAGGATCGGCTCAGGGGGCTGGACGATGTGTGCGGCAACGACGGCCTGGGTCGTTCTACCCGAGAAGGGTGGCATCCCGCAAAGCATCTCGTAGGCAAGAACGCCGAGCGAGTAGATATCGGCGCGGTGGTCGACGTGCGGGTCTGCGGCGGCCTGCTCCGGAGACATGTATGCCGGCGTGCCGATCGCCGTTCCGGCAGCGGTGATCGTCGGGGCTCCTTCTTTCGTTACCGCAGAAGCTCCGATCGCTTTTGCCACTCCAAAATCCGTGACGAGCGCAAACTCGTCACCGATCATCACGTTCGCGGGCTTGATGTCACGGTGGACGATGCCGTGTTTGTGCGCATACGCGAGTGCCGACGCTACCTGACGAAGAAGCCTGAGCGCGTCGGGCAATGGCATCTCTCCTTCACGATCGAGCTTCTCGCGAAGCGACTCGCCCTCGATGAAGGGCATCGTGAAGTACGGTCGGCCGCTTATCTCGCCTGATGCGAGGACGGGGACGATATGCGGATGCTGCAGCTTTGCGGCGAGCTGGATCTCTCGCCGGAATCGGTCGACGCTGATGCCAGCCGCGACGTTCTGCGGGAGCACCTTGATGACGACGCGGCGATCGAGCTGCTTTTCATTTGCCAGAAAAACGCGGCTCATCCCGCCACCACCGAGCTCACGCTCTATGGTGTAGGAACCGGAGATTTCCTTCTCGAGGGTCTGGCGGAAGTCGGTCACGGCCCGATGAATGTATTGCCAGAATCGGGCTTATGTCACCGGAGCGTCGGCGCCGCGCCGCGGCAGGTGCCGGGAGAGCCGAAACCCGGAGCTGCGTGCGCCTGCCGCGGCGGTCAGGTCAGAGGATTACCGCTTGCCGGTAATGTTGTCCCAGGCGTCGCGGACTGCGTCCTTCATGTTCTCCCACGTCGACTGGCCTCTGCCCTCGAAGCGGTCCCAATCACTGCGGAGGTGGGGTTCCACTTCGTTCCAGCTTTTCCCGTGATACCGGCTGGCTGATCCGTATCCGAACCGATAGGCAGGCTCATAGTCGTCGAAGCCACGATCGGCGGTCGCATAGGGGCGGGTATGGTAATTGTCCTGCCACCAGCTTCGATCTCGGTTCCAGTCTCCCGTGACGGTTCCGCCGGATGTCGAGAGCGGCATTCCGACGTCGTTCACGTTTCCTTTTGCGATGTTGTTGTCCATACGGTCCTCCGGAAAAAATCCTACTGAAAAATCCGGCAGAGTCCGTGCCCGTGTTTCTCGTTATCCACCCTGGAAAATCTTCGGACAAGTTTGGAATTTCGGCCTGGCTGACCGCAGAAAAACCGAAATACCTTCCACGGGGAGCAAGGTTTCCTCGGGTTCAAATGCATAAATCCCTGGAAGGCAGAGAACGGACCAAAACGTCGAGTTCAACGGCTATTTTACCGCCGAGGGGACCGAGGCCGCCGAGAAGTGCCACGGGACCGCAGCAGGTCGTCGCGGAATTGGTGCTGATCACAATTCTTATGGGTTTGTTTTACAAAGCGTCTGCAGTTCTCGGCGCCCTCGGCGCCCGCGGCGGTAAAAAGTAAGAAAACTCCCTGCGGGATAGGCGCCGAGCCTCTGGATTCAATCCGAGCGACCAACAAAAACGCCGCCACGAAATCCGCGGCGGCGTTTTTGACAAGGGAAGGATTGCAGCTACCGGTAATTC
>DATAIM010000100.1:0-1854 GCA_036262655.1 Gemmatimonadaceae bacterium
ACGCGGCACCCAGATCTCCCAATCGTAAAAAAAACAAGCGCGCCGATACCGGCTGGCGACGCTCGACCGTATCCGAGCATTCCACAGCGGCACTCCGCGGTAACCTCCGCGTGCAAAGAGTTGGTCGCGCCAGATCACGACGACATCATACCTCCCGCGGTTCAGCGATTCAACAATGGGACGAGAGCTCCATTTGCCGCGCATCTCGAGCACAGAGTTGAGAAAAGGGTCCGGCATCTCGGGGGAGACACCGAGCACACTGATCGCCGGTATGGTCGACAGAACACGTTGGCCGGAGACTGCGCTCGCGAATCGATCCCACGGCCCCCTACGGTATCGCGCAATTTGCCGCTGCTCCAGCGCTTTGCGGAAAACTCGCTGCTCGTTCCGCAACGTCGGGATGAACCATCCGACGGCGAGCACCATCGCGAACGCAGTCAGAAGCCACCGGCGCCGGGAAAACCTGGTGTGTACCGCATGCAGGCCCTTGCCCGCGGCGACCGACGACAGAAGCAGCGGTTCCGCGAAGTAGTTGATATTCGCGCCCACCTGCGCCGCCGTCAGTCCGGCGATCATCCAGCTGGCGGCGCCGACTGCAATGAGCGGGCGCGTGCGAGGATTCGTCTCGGATAGCGATGCGACGAGGCCTGCAACGCTGAACGGAACGAGCAGCTGCCGCATCGCCTCGATAGTGATCGCCCGTGCGCCACGGAAGTCGAGAACAGGATTCTGTACCGCGGCGTAGTGCTCGAGCATGGCCGGCTCACGGAGCCACACAACGAAGTAGCCGAGCACGGCCAGGAGCACGACACCGCCGGCAAAGAGCAGCGCCGCACTCCACTGTTTCCTGAAGGCCAGCCAGACAGTGATTGCAGTCGGCGCTGCGACAAAGGTCTGCTTCGTGAGCAGCGCGGCAGCGAAACAGAGGATCGCGCCACCGTACGCAATGCGATGGTTGCGCCTGTCGAGTGACTCGAGAAAAAATGCGGTTCCCGAAAGTGAAAAGAAGGTTCCGGCGAAGTCGCCCCGGATCTGCGTTGCCCACAGGGCGAACGGAACTACGGACGTGGCGAACAATACCGACAACGAGCCGATTGTCGCGGAACCGAAGGCGCGCCTTGCAATCGCGAAGACTGCAGTAAGGCAGCCGACAAAACTCAGCAGAACCCCAATCCTCACCGCGATCTGGGGATCCCAGCCGCATGCCTCCGCAACGCTATAGAAAATTGCGAGCAGAATGTATGTGAGAGGCCCGTAGATGGTCACGAGATACGGCGGCTTGTCGAACGGACCATACAGCACGCCTGTATGTACGAGCTCGCGCACTTTGAGAAGCGTCGCACTATCAGGGTATCCGACATCCATGAACATCGGGAGCGTTGTCCCGACGTATAGCAAGAGGACGCCAGTCGTGGCCGCCAAAACGATTCCTGTGAGCGCTGAAAAGACCCAGCATTCCCAATGGCGGCGCATGCAGCAAATCTATTTACCCGGGTCTCCGGCAGCGAAAGCCCGGACGAGACAGCTGAGCTGAGTGCATCCTGCGCGCTCTTCACGCTCTGATTGCCCTCCACGACGCGCCGGATTATCCTGTCTGAGAGAACGAGGGCAGGGCTTTCGAGGAGCTCTCCGGTTCGAATCCGGTCTGCCCGATTGAATGGAGGGCAAGCCTCCATTAGTTTGCGAGACTACCTGCGCCAGTAGCTCAGTTGGATAGAGCAACAGCCTTCTAAGCTGTGGGTCGGGGGTTCGATTCCCTCCTGGCGCGCCAGAGTGCAGTGACAGCTGCGCCGTTAGCTCAATTGGCAGAGCAAATGACTCTTAATCATTAGGTTGTAGGTTCGATTCCTACAC
>DATAIM010000101.1:0-2651 GCA_036262655.1 Gemmatimonadaceae bacterium
TGCGCGAAGAGCGATCGCTCTGAACCAGGGAGACGCCGAGGGGCATTTCTCGCTTGCGCGGGCGCTCGGGAAAACGGCGCTCGGACAGAGCCCGCGCGGGCGGGTCAAGTACGCCACAATCATAAGGTCCGAGGCGCTCCAGTGTCTCGAGACAAACCCGAGGCACGCCGGATGTCTTCACGTTATGGGGATGTGGAATGCCGAAGTCATGCGCCTGAATGGCGTGGTGCGTCTGATCGCAAAGAATGTCCTCGGGGGACGGATATTCGGCACAGCCAGCTGGAAAGAAGCGGTCCGTTACATGGAGGCTGCCGTCGCAGCCGACCCTGAGCGGATTGTGCACCACGTCGATCTTGCGGAAGTGTATGACGACGTTGGCGAAAAGACGAAGGCCAGGGCCGAGCGTGAGACGGTGCTCCGCTTGCCCGTCGCGGACGTGAACGACAAGCTCTACAAGGAGCAGGCGCGCCGGGCACTCGGCCGGTAGCGGTCAGTCGGCCGGAACTTCTCCCTTCGCGGCTTCACGCGCGGCAATTTCGTTTCGCTTCGCTTCGAACTCCATCGCCTTGCGTTTGGCGGCGGCCGCCCTCTTGAGCTCGCGCCCAAGCTTCGTCCAGACTCCGCGATCTCCGCGCAGCTTGCCGGCCCGCCGGCCAAGGCGGCGGCGCGTTTCGGCGCCACTTTCCGGAGCGACGAGGAAGGCGACCCCAGCGCCGATGACCGCTCCGATGACCATTCCGATGCCCAGCATGCTGACGGACCGGGCATTGGGTATTTCCTTATACGGTCGGCCCCTGGGGCGAGGGGCAGTCTCTGCCTCACCCTCTCGAGTGTCTGGAACGGTCATCTCTGGCTCGGGCGGCTGGGGGTGGTAAGAAATTTGCTTCCACCTGGTGAATTGCAATACCCATGCGAGGTAGAATGAGCGAGTCTGGTAAGATGATTCTGCTTGTTGAGGATAATGAAGACAATCGTATCGTGTACTCAACCATCCTGAAGCACTTCGGCTACGAAGTGACGGAAGCATGGAATGGGGAAGAAGGAATAACGAAGGCGCGTTCTTCGCGTCCGGACCTCATTCTGATGGATATATCGATCCCGATTATCGACGGCTGGGAAGCGACGCAGGTTCTGAAGCACGACCCTTCAACGAAGCACATTCCAATAATCGCCCTGACAGCCCACGCTCTCGCCTCCGACCGCGAGAAGGCGTTCGAGGTCGGCTGTGACGGGTATCTGGCCAAGCCCTGTGAGCCCAGAGCGGTAGTCGCCGAAGTGCAGCGATTCCTGGGCCGCAACAATGGCCACTGACCGGGTCGAGGGCGGATCCAGCAAGAAAAGAATTCTCGTTGTTGACGACCACGAAGACAACGTAGAAGTGCTGCGGGCGCGGCTCGAAGCCCGCGGTTACGATGTCCAGGGGGCAATGAGCGGCCAGGAGGCGCTGGACGTCGTTAACCGCTGGTGCCCCGACCTCATCCTTCTCGACGTCATGATGCCCGACATGGATGGTCTCGAGGTCGTAAGGCGCCTCAAGGCCGACAGGGCTCTGCCATTCATTCCCGTCATCATGCAGACGGCGCTGGATTCGACAGAACGCATGGTTGCGGGACTCGAGGCGGGTGCCGACGACTACGTGACGAAGCCGATCAACTTCGCCGAGCTCGAGGCCAGGGTCCGGTCGCTTCTCAGGATCAAGAAGCTCCAGCAGGAGCTTGGAGAGCGCGAAAAGGAGCTGTCGCAGATGAACGACAGGCTGCTCCAGATCTCGCTCACCGACGGGCTGACCGGCGTCGACAACAGAAGGGCTCTCGAGCAGCGGCTGCACGAGATGTTCGAGCATTCGCTGAGGCTCCACGAGCCGGTAGCGTGCATCATGTCCGACATCGATCACTTCAAGAAGGTGAACGATACGTATGGACATGCTGCCGGCGACGAGGTGTTGAAGCAGTTCGCGCAGATCATGAAGCGCGAAGCGCGGGAGATCGACAGGGTCGGAAGGTATGGTGGCGAGGAATTCCTTCTGCTTCTGCCTGGCACTGTTCTCGACGCGGCGGTGACATTCGCCGAGCGGCTGCGGCAGGCGGTCGAGTCGCATACATTTGCGTTCGAGGGCGGCACTCTCAAGCGAACGGTGAGTCTTGGGGTAGCCGCGTGGCCTCATCCCCGGATAAATGGGCGGGAAGAGCTGCTGAAAGCCGCCGACGACGCGCTATATGTTGCGAAGGAGATGGGCCGTAACCGGGTCATCCGGTTCGACAGTGCGGAATTCAACGACCACACAAAGGCGGATACCGAATCGAATGGCGAGAAAGCCGACACAGGAAAGCCCAGCCAGGTCGGATACGCCGTCGGCTCGAGCGTCGCAGCTCAGAGAAATCCTTAACCGCGCTTCTCACGAGTATTACGTTCTCGACGCGCCGGTACTCTCTGACCGCGAGTACGATTCGCTCTTCCGCGAGCTCCAGGAGCTCGAAGCAGCACATCCCGATCTTCGCACTCCCGACTCGCCCACGGTAAGAGTCGGTGCAGCTCCACAGACGGCACTGGAGAAGCACCAGCACATCGTCGCGATGCTGTCGCTCGGAAACGCATTCGATGACGAAGAGCTCGCAGCGTGGCGCGACCGAATCGTCCGGACGACTGGCACC
>DATAIM010000102.1:0-8368 GCA_036262655.1 Gemmatimonadaceae bacterium
GTCGCACCTGGGCCCGGTTGTTTTCATCTGGCTCTCACTATCGGTGTATCGATGCCAGCAGTGCGCAAAAGACCCGAGATAACGCTGCGTGTTGCGGCTGGCATGCTGTGGCGGGCGATGCTGCTGCGCTGCCCGCACTGCGGCGGCAAGGGGGTGATGGAGTCATGGTTCAAGCTGAAGGAGCGCTGCCCTCGCTGCGGTCTTCACCTGAACCGCGAGGAAGGCGATTACTTTCTCGGGGCCTACATGATCATGCTCATCGTAATGGAGATGTTCTTTGCGCTGGGGTTTCTGATCGTCCTCCTCGTCACCTGGCCGGATCCGCCGTGGAACGCGATACAATGGGTGGGCGCAATCGTGCTGTTCGCCGGTATTCTCGTGGCATATCCATTTGCGAAGACGTTGTGGCTGGCCTTCGATCTGATGTTCAGACCCGTCGGGTCGGCTGAGCTTCGATGGAATGCGGGCGATCCCGCAATCGACCGGACGACACATCGTGAAGACGACGCCCGCCGCTGATCAGACCTCCGCCGCGTAGGGAATCTCGAGCTCGTAGCCGTCCCGCGCGACAACGGTGTTGGCGAAAACTTCGCGCGCCTGCGCCAGCAGCTCTGAGGCGTTGATGGAGTAGCGCGCCGAAAGGTGCGTCAGGACGAGCTGCTTCACTCCTGCTTTCACGGCAACGTCAGCTGCTTCGCGCGCAGTCGCATGTCCCGTTTCGACAGCACGCTGCTGCTCGTCGTCCGCAAATGTCGCTTCGTGGATAAGCAGGTCGGCCCCTTGAGCGATGCGCGTTGTCGAATCCGACGGCCGCGAATCACCCGTAAAAACAATTGTCCTGCCGGCGCGCGAAGGCCCGACGAGATCGTCGGGATGGATCACTCTGCCATCGCCCAGTGTAACGGGCTCGCCCTTGTGGAGCTTTCCCCACGCCGGGCCTTCCGGGATACCTATCTCTCTTGCCTTGTCCGGGTTGAAGCGACCAAGCCGGATATCTTCGACCACCGCATACCCGAGAGCGAGCCTGTCCTTGTGATCGACCGCATAGGGAACGATCGCATACCCTTTTCGCGCGATGGGGGTGTCCGGTGTCACCTCGGTAATCTCGAGCGGAAAAGGCTGCCTGTCGCTCCCGAGCGCAATCGCGTGCCTCAGAAGGGACTCCGATCCTTTTGGCCCCCATAGCCGCATCGGATCTGTTCTCCCCTGCAACGCGAGCGTGCGAAACAGGCCGATGACGCCGAGCATGTGATCGGCATGCATGTGGGTGAAGAAGATGTCGGCAAGCGCGAAGCTCGTGCCGTACCGCATCATCTGGCGCTGAGTACCCTCGCCGCAGTCGAACAGGAGAGTTTCGCCTTCGCGGATTACAGCGATTGCCGTGACGTTGCGCTCCACCGTCGGGCGCGACGCGGAAGTACCAAGAAAGCGAACGGTCAGCGACACAGGCGGAATATACGAGGTGCGAGCGTGGCGGACGCAGGAGGCATCTGCGGCTTATCTAAACCCATTACAGGATTACGGAGAACGCGCCTCGCGACGGGTTTGCACTGTTGTCAGTTTCGCGTGGTCACGAGTTTCGCTTCGTCCGGGGTTAACGGAACGCCATTTGCCTTTTTTAACAGGACTCCCATGTAATCAACGGAATACCAAATGCCTGCAAAAAAGAAAACTGGTTCGACGACCACTCGCCGAAAATCGGCTTCGAATCGTAAGAAGGACTCGATGGTGCGCAGGGAAGATTCGTACCCCGTTCCTCCGCTCCCCAAACAGCGTCAGGACCCCCCCGGTCTCGAGTCAGAGGTTCATCCTCGCCCGAAGTATGAGGCGCCACAGTATCGCGCCGCCGGAAAGCTCACCGGAAAAACGGCGATTATCACTGGCGGTGATTCCGGCATCGGGCGCGCAGTAGCGGTGCTCTACGCGCGGGAAGGCGCGGACGTCGCCCTCATCTACCTGCCCGAAGAGGAGAGCGATGCCCTGGAAACGCAGCGGGCGGTTGAGGCGGAGGGCGGGAAAGCGCTCCTGTTTCCCGGTGATGTTACGGACAGTGATTTCTGCCGCGATGCCGTCAACCAGAGTGTCCGCGTTCTCGGCCGGCTCGACATAGTCGTCAACAACGCTGCGTACCAGAAAAATCAGGACTCCATCGAGCAGGTGACCGAAGAGCAGTGGGACCAGACCTTCAGGACCAACATCTACGGCTACTTCTACATGGTCAAGGCAGCCATGCCTCACTTGAAGGAAGGTTCGTGTATCATCAATACGGGGTCGATCACCGGACTCGAGGGACACAAGAATCTTCTCGACTATGCGTCAACCAAGGGCGCGATTCACGCCTTCACAAAATCCCTCGCCCAGAACCTCGTGGACAAGAAGATCCGGGTTAACGCCGTCGCACCGGGCCCGGTATGGACCCCACTGAATACGGCGGCCAAGTCTGCGGACGCCGTTGTGAATTTCGGAGCCGACACTCCGATGGGACGGCCGGGCCAGCCGGAGGAAATCGCGCCGACGTTCGTTTTCCTCGCCTCGAACGCCGACTCGAGCTACATAACCGGAGAGATCATCACGCTGCTGGGAGGCGATGTCACGGCAGCGTAGCCGGTGTCAGGAACCAGAAACAGCGCAGGGCTCGAGGGCAAGTGAGGGGATGCACAATCACGCGACTCAATGCAATTTAGGTGGCGTCCAATTTCTCCCACCTGAGGTTTCGATGAAGCGTGCCGCTATTGGTCTCATGATGTTTGTCTCGGTCCCTGCGATGGCGCAGATGGGTTCCGCGCCGGCTGCCCCTGCCGCGAACATGGCAGTCACCACGACCCGGGACGTGTGGATGCAGATGACGAACTACATCATCAAATCCGCCGAGCAGGTGTCGGAAGCTGATTATTCGTACCGGCCCGTTGCGACGGTGCGGACATTTGGCGAGCTGATTGGTCACGTTGCCGGCGCCCAATACATGTTTTGCGCTGCTGCGACTGGCGATGCCGCGAAGGCCGAGGGCGACATCGAGAAGACAGTGAAGACTAAGGCGGGTCTCGTGAACGCGATCAAGGCGTCTACCGAGTACTGCAAGAAGGCTTACGCTCAGACCGACGCGGCAGCTGCGGCCCCGATCAAGCTGTTCGGGCAGGACCGTTCCCGGTTGTTCGCACTGGTGCTCAATGCATCGCACAACAGCGAGCATTACGGAAACATCGTGACATACCTGCGGGCGAAGGGCATGGTGCCGCCGTCGAGTCAGCCGCAGGGAAGCCAGTAGCCCTATCGTGTTTCCAGGCAAGGGGTTAGAGACCCTTGCCTCGCGCAATCACAGCTGGTTTGTCTTGACTTTCTGGTGCCTGGACGTACATTGCAAGGAGTCTGAGGCCCCGCAGCTTTTCAGCGGGGCTTCGACGTTTGGGCCCGGTGCGACGGGTTGTTGTATTCTCCCTCGGCGACGAGGCAGCTTGTCGCGAGCATTTCGCGGGGCTGTAGCTCAGCTGGGAGAGCGCTGCAATCGCACTGCAGAGGTCAGGGGTTCGATCCCCCTCAGCTCCATTCGACGTTTGCTTCGCACTCGGCGCGCTTGAACGTGCACTTGCTGCGAATGAAGGGTAGAAGTAACCAGGTAGCTGCCCGCCGCCGTTCGGTAGGACGTAGAGTTCCAATGACGGCGAGCGTGGCACGATTGGCGGCCCAGGGCCGCAGCCGATAGCCGCGGAATCCTCGATGGATTCCCGCGGCTTTCTTCGTCTGTTGCCCCGGTGGTGAGGTTTTCTGGCCTTCGCCCGGCCGACGGTCGCTATTGAAGCAACGCCCGCGCATCGAGACGCATCGCGTTGAACGCGTCCGCGCTGAAGCGGTTCTCCTCCGTTTCTGCCTTGCCCACGAAATCGCCCATCGCAGTACCACTCAGCCGGTTGAAGAATCTGAGAATCGCGCTCTCCTGAACCGTAGCTGACGTACGGCGACCGATGATGCTCTGCTGTCCCGGTGTGTCCTGAATAGCGATGCGGACCATTATCCCTGAGCCCTGGAACGGCCGGCGCAGCGGCGTTTTGATGAGATATCCGACAGTAGGCGGCAGCTTCCACTCGGGATTGCGCGTGAACCGGATGAACCAGCCCCGCTCGTGCTCGCCACGAATGAGGTTCACATCGGCGACGAGCTTGCTGAAGCCGACGTGAAAGATCAGGATCTTCGTGGTGAACTCGGAATGGAGCAGCAGCTCCGCCGGAATCGGACGGATCGGTCCGCTAAAAGGCGCAAATCGCCCGTCGATCGAGCGGACCTTGAGCGTCAGGAAATTCTTCGCGCCCGACATCTCGACCCATCTGACACCTCGCTTGTCGGTGACGACCGAGTTGTAGCGGGAGGGGGTGGAATATTTTTCGAGATACGCTGCAAAAGCGGGCATGACCGGCTTGAGCCGCCCCGGATCGATTCGAAATCCGAGCGTGATCGTCGTGGCTCCGTCAGCATCGGGGGTAACCCGCAGCGAGTCGAGTGTGAACAGACGGCCGAGTGCGGCGGTAGTGCGCGGGAAGCTCTCGCGGTAATCGGCGCGAATTGCCGCGGGAGTTCTACGCTCGGCCGATCTCATCAGAGCGGAGATGATGTTGGCGATGTCATTTGCCGAGATCGCGCCGGCTGCGATGTCGACGTTAGTGTACCATTCGAATTCGCTGTCCTTGAGTTTGCGAAGAATCATCGTGTGGCGTGAGTCCCCGGGTGCGTTGGCAGGAGTTGTCGATGGCTTGGCGGCGAAGAGGTAGCGGTTGTTCGCGTATTCGCCCTCGACCGTAACGGTGCGAACTCCTTCAGCACTCATCTGCGTCCACACAGCTGTGTCGTTGTAGATGACTGATGGCGTGAGCGCATTTTTTCCGAGCTTCCCGCGTGCGATCGCGAACTTCGGGTTGCGCTGGACGTTGGTGAAGCGCTGCGCGATTCCGCCGAACAGTGCTTCGGCGTTCCCGCGGGCGGCTGGAATCGTTGGGCCGAATGCAGGTCCTACATCCCGGCAGGCGCCGGCGGAGGCAGTGATGAGAAGGATCACTGCGTAGCTCCGCGGACGGTGAGAAGCGGTAATCTGCGGAGCGGTTCGGTGCGGAGCGGTCTCGGAGCTGTAGCTACTATATAGAAGCACGGGCGGCATTGGCGGTATTGATTGATGCGGCATTCGGGGAATCAAAGTTCTACCCCGGCGGGTGCTTCTGGAACCCGATTGAAGAAAATCAGGCGAGTGACTAAGTTGGAATCACTGCCTCGCGTGTCATGACGAGGCAGTTTTTGCCCCTTGGTGTAACTGGCAACACGCCTGACTCTGGATCAGGAGAGTCCTGGTTCGACCCCAGGAGGGGCAACTGTTCGAGTTGGGGAAAAGGGCCACCGGTGACAGCCGTGGGCCCTTTTCTTTTAAAACCTCAGCAGCGCCTTGTCGTCATCGGGCCCGCGGAAGAGTAAGCCGTCAGAGCGCGGGCCGATCCCGAACGCATTGAGGTCGAGCGGATCCGTCGTCTTGAACAGAGTGAACGGCGGAGCGCCACGCTCCTCCAGATCAGCGGCCAATCTCTCCGCCACATACTGAAGCAGCCATACGCCGTCCGATGGATGGCATAGATATGCCTTCGAGTATCCGCAGAGAAACATCATCAACGTTTTCGGATGTGCCTTCAGATGCTCGATCACGGCGAACGTGATCTGAGGATATTCATGAGAGAAGAAATCGTCGACGACAATAATTCCGCGCGGACCGAGCAGGCTGGAGGCCAGCGTAAGGTCCTTTTCAACGGCAATCCCCGTGTGCTCCCCGTCGATGTGAATCCAGCGATATCCCGGCGCGCCACTTCCCGGAAGAATCTCCGGCGCCAGCGTGCGTGACGTGGTATTGAAGAAGTGTAGGCCCGATTGGCGCACGCGTTTCAGGTTCGCTCGCGCCTCCTCGCTTGGAAGAAGATCGACATGAACGCACTCTTCACCCTCGGCGGAATGAAGGGCGGAGAGTAACGCCGAGCGTCCCTTCCACACGCCGATCTCGAGAAAGTTGCCACGAACGCCGTTGGTCGACTGGAACGTGAGAAGACTGTCCCAGAGAGCAATTGCGGGAAGACGGAACCATCCTGGAACGCCGTCAAACTGCTTTCTATAGATGTCGAGCGGCGTAAGGTGCGGGTCTGGCTGGAGAAGACGATCGACATCGGCCGCAGTACGAAGCTCTACCGCGCAAACAGTGCGAAGCCGCTCGCGGCGCGGCGTATCCGACGATCGGAGCCCGGAAATTTTGGCATCGATCGAATCGCCGATCGTCGCCCACTCTTCATCGGACAGACTTCCGCCGATCATGACCACACGCTCCTCGGAATCGGCCACTCCAGCTCGCTTGGCAGCGTTGTGCACCATCGTTTTTGCCTTTGTCATCATCACGCCGTCGACGTCGGGATCGTGGCGAAGGCAGAGAAATGCGCGGTGCTTCGACAACGCCGGCCAAAGCTCGCTGAAGATCCACGACAGCTCGGTCCCATCGCGCCAGCTCGGCCACGCCAGAACGCGAGGTGACCCGTCAGAAGGAGGCGGCCACGTCTGGAAGGTGAAGGATTCGATCGTTGTATCGTGCAAGATCAAGCTTTGGTGGGAACCTGCGGGAGAATTGAACCGCTAAAGCATGGCGGCGGGTTCCCAGCGAAAATGCGGGACCGAGGGAGCGATGACAAGTGCTCTACGCGGAGTGCCGCCGATCCTCGACCTCTGCTACACTGGGAAGCGTGTGTCGCTTCGCTTCAAGGAGATGGTACAAGTCCCGGAACTCGATCGGGTCCAACTCGGCCTCGAACATCGCGACGAGTACCCGGGGGACTTCCGATACGGATCGGCACTGTTCGATCGTGAACCTCAGTGCCATGAACCGACGCGTGTTCATGGTCGAAAATTCGCTTCAGATCGCGGGCCACCGGATCGTGCCACGAGACCATCAATGCGTTAACCCCCTGAGAGGTCGCATAACGCGTTTCAGCGGAACTTCCTACACAACCCTTACAAGCCGCGCGGTTGCTAAAAATTTAGCACCACGGTACCATCGGAATCGAGCCAATGGTAAACGCGGACGGCAACCATGACGTCAGATGCGGGTGAATGAGCGACACAGAACGCATTTGACGGCACGGCTGTCCAAGTGAAGCGTCGCTACCGCGAATCATGTCCATCCCGTCACTTCGTGCCCTTATGTCACTGATCCCACAACATCGTCGGCCGGCTTTTACTGGGCTCCTTTTCAATGTCTGCGTCTCCTTCGCCGCGGGTGCACAGCTCCTGGCGCAGTCCCCGGCAACCCTTGGCGGCCCTGAGGTGGTGAAAGGTCGGGTCGTCGACGATTCGGCTCATGCAGTGGTTGCGACAGTGATGGTCACCCGCGGACCCGACCGTTTGACGCAACAGACGGCAACTGATGCCTCGGGGAACTACAGCACACGGTTCGAGCAGGGAACCGGCGACTATCTCGTCTATGTGTCAGCTCCCGGGTTCAAATCCGCCCGCCGCCGGGTGCAGCGTGAGACGAACGAGACAGAGCTGGTCGCAAACTTTACGCTCGCAAAGGATGTCGCCGTGCTGGACGCCGTAAGGGTCAGCGCCCAGCGGCCCGTTCGTGCAACGAACACGATCAGCCCAACACAGCCCGAGCCCGGTGCGTCGGAGAAATGGAACGACGGAGTGGTCGGCGCCATCGCCCCGACGGTTGCCGGTGACCTCAACGCAATTGCGGGAACGATGTCGAACATCACCGTCACTCCAAACGGTGCATCCGTTCTGGGCTCGGGTTCCGAGTCCAATCTCAACACGCTGAACGGCATGGGACTCCCCGCCTCGGCGATTCCGCGCGCAGCGCGCACGGAGACGAGGGTGACGGGCGCTACGTTCGATCCGACGCGAGGCGGGTTCGCCGGCGCAAATGTCGATGTCAGACTCGGTCCGGGCAGCCGCGACTACATGAGGCGAAACGGATTCGTCACGCTCGACCCGCAGCGCCTCCAGTTCTCCGACCCGATCGGTCGCGCGCTGGGTGCGCCGAGCGGAGGGTATCGGGCGAGCTTTGGCGCAGATGGTGAGCTCATCCGTCGCGCTCTCACATACAACGTAGCCGTGGATCTGGCGCGGAGTACGAGCGATCCCGCGACGCTTGTTACCGCGGGCCGCGATGCGTTGCTCATTGCCGGGGTCTCTCCCGACTCGGTCGCGCGCATTATCGCTCTCGCGACCCCACTCGGCATTCCCGCAACTGCACCGGGCGTCCCCGGCGTACGCGAACACAACGGAGTGACGTGGCTGGGTCGTCTCGACGACACACGCGATACGATGAAGACACGCGCTCTTACCAGCCTGATCGGGT
>DATAIM010000103.1:0-14430 GCA_036262655.1 Gemmatimonadaceae bacterium
TGGTTGCCGGGGACGGTGTCGGGTTCGAACCCCCCGATGGCGCCCCCGGCGAGGCAGTCGGGTTTACCATCGATCAGATTCGCACCATAGTTTCCGCAGACACAATCCTCCAGGCGATTCGAACTTCTGTCAGTGTGCAGCCCGGCTGGCGGGTCGTCCGAAGCTTCGATGCCACTCTGATGACTGGTGCACGCGCGAGTTTCGCCGGCCTCCTGCCGGTTTCGCCGTCGAAAAAGGCGCTGGATGTGAGAGTCTTTGGTTCGCAGGGAGCGCCTCTCAAGGTCGTGTTCACATCGGGGGATGATTCAGTCACTGGCCGGAGCGACATGGCCCTCATGCCTGCAACGAAACGCGCTCTCGATGTAAAGCAGCTGCGCGAGCAGCTTGGCCGCCTCGGAGGGACATCATTCGCACTTGGCAGCCTGGACGCGTCTGGCCTGTCTCAAGGATTGTTTTTGCCGGTGAGTGAGCTCAACCGCCTGCGTCAGGCAGCGGTCGAGGATCTCGAACAGCGCCTTGGCTGGCAGGCCGCTGGAGACACTGAGCGCCGAAGAGAGACGATCAGAAACGAAGTCGCCCACGTTTCAGCGCGGGAGATGTCTCCTGCCGCTTTCGATATCCACGACCGTGGATTTGCTCTGGTGGCCGAGACTTTCTCCGTTGAGGACGCGCTGAGCGCCGCTCGCGCCGGAGCGACGGAGGTTTCGTTCGATCCTTTTCTACGCCATCCAGCGCCACCGGCGGCCCGCGTCAAAGCACTCGCGGAGCGTTTACACAGAGAAGAAGGAGTTTCGCTATGGCTCCGGTTGCCGAGCATCGTGAGACCGGCCGAGCGGCGGGGTCTGGCAAAATGGCTCGACCTGCGCCTTCCGATGGTCACTGGCCATCTCGGTCTTGTGTCCGAGCTGGCGAGTGCCGGGCATGACATAGTCGCCGATTACGCGGTGAACTGCTTCAACCAGCACACAGCCTCGGAGGTCTTTGGCATGGGGGCCCGTCGGATCGTCCTTTCCGTCGAGCTCACCGCTGAAGAGATGCTCGCCGTGTCCGCGCCGTGGGAAGGCCGCGGCTTCGAGACTGTCGTGTATGGGCGCCCGGAAGGCATGACGATCGAGCACTGTGTCTTATCGGCGGCGTTCGACCGCAAGCCAACGACCTGCCGCGACCTGTGCGTTCGGGACCACACGAACGTAGAGCTGACCGATCCGGCCGGGTATTCGTTTGCGGTCGCAACCGACAGCGCGTGCCGGAATCGCCTGCTGCATTCCCGACCCCTCGAGGGTTCCGAGTTCATCCCCCGCCTGTGGCGTGGCGGCATCCGCCGGTACAGGCTGCTTTTCAACGTTGCTGGCGATCCGGTGGCGGACCTCGTTGCAGCCTACCGTGGAATGGTCGAGGCGCTGAATCGCGGTGAGCGAATGCCTGCAGCTTCGCCGAGAGGCCTCGTTGGCTCTGCATTCACGCGAGGCCACTTCGCGCGTGCAGTGTAAAGCGTGAGAGTTCTTCTAACCGGCGGCGCCGGATTCATCGGCAGTCACGTGAGCGAGCGGCTCGTCGAGCGAGGCGACGAGGTAATCATCGTAGACTCGTTCGACCCGTTCTACTCCCCCGAAGTGAAACGCCGGAACATCGAGACGTTGATGTCTTCCGGCGGCGCCACACTGATTGAAGCCGACATTGCCGATACAGCTCACCTCGACGAACAACTTGGTGAAGAGGAGATCCACGCGATAATCCATCTCGCCGCGCGGGCCGGGGTACGTCCGTCGCTCGAGCGGCCGCTGGACTATGTGCGAACGAACGTCGAGGGTACGCAGTCAATGCTCGAGCTGGCTCGGCGGCGCGGCGTCCGTTCTTTCGTGATGGGCTCGAGCTCTAGCGTGTACGGCGACTCCACGCCCGTCCCGTTCAGCGAATCGGAGCCGGCTGACCAGCCCATATCTCCGTATGCCGCAACGAAGCGGGCAGCCGAGCTGTTCTGTCATGCGCACGCACATCTCTACGGCTCCTCCGTCGCGTGCCTTCGGCTCTTCACAGTCTACGGTCCCCGGCAGCGCCCCGATCTTGCCATTCACAAGTTCGCGCGGCTGATGAGCAGAGGTTCCGAAATCCCGCTATTTGGTGACGGAACGACCGAGCGCGACTACACCTACATCAGCGATATCGTTCAGGGTATTGAAGGGGCGCTGGCATGGACGCTGGCCGCCCCGCCGGGCGCATTCGAATGCATCAACCTCGGTGAGAGTCGCACGATTTCATTGTCCGAGCTGGTCGATATTCTTTCCGCTGAGCTGGGCGTGGCCCCGCGGATCAAGCGTCTGCCCGCACAGCCTGGCGATGTGCAGCGCACATTCGCCGACGTCGCAAAAGCTCGAACGCTTCTGGGATACGATCCGCAGACACCGATAGAAGCAGGCATTCGGCGTTTCGTTGATTGGTTCCGCGCACAGCAACCTGCCGATGCGCGTAGCAGCGCATAACGGCGCTCGGATCTGGGGAGGCGCAGAAAGAGCAACAGTCGTCTTGCTTCGGGGCCTCAAGGACAGGGGGCATGAAGTCCTGCTCTTCTGCAACGACAATCTCGTGGCAGAGAAAGCAGAAGAGCAGGGAATTCCAGCGCGCATTTGCAGCATCGGAGGCGATCTGGCCGTCCATCATTCGTTTCGGCTCGCGACGGCACTCCGCGCATTCACTCCTGACGTTTTCATAGTGGGAACGTACAAGAAGCTTTTTTTTGCAACGCTTGCCGCGCACCTTGCGGGTGTTCCGAACACTATTGCGCGCGTTGGCCTCGAATCAGACATACCACGCAGCTTCAAGTACCGCATCGCGCTCAGGAAGTGGACTGATACCGTCGTAGTGAACGCGCGACGGATGATCGAGCCGTTCGCGAATCTCGAGGGTGTCGGTCCGAAAAACGTACTGCTGATCCACAATGGCGTGCGGCTGTCAGAGCCGGCGAACGATGGAAGCCGGCTTCGCGAAAAGCTGGGTATCCCCCAGGGATCGGTGGTGATCGGAACTGTCGCTCGGCTCGCACAGCAGAAACGGATCGACAGGCTGCTCGAGGCCACGGCACTGCTTCCTGGCCGCTTTCATCTTCTGATCGCAGGTGACGGCGAGCTCCGCCAGGAGCTCGAGGCACTGTCGCAGTCTCTGGGCGTGGCTGAGCGCGTACGTTTTCTCGGGCAGCGAGATGACGTCAACGCTGTGCTCGCGACGATTGACATCTTCGTGGTCACATCCGATAAGGAAGGGTTATCGAACGCGATGCTCGAAGCTCTGGCCAATGGCATCCCGGTCATCAGTACCGATGTGAGCGGCGCCCGGGAGGCACTCGAGTCGGATGAAACCGAAGACGCCGCAGGGATGATTGCCGACTTCACACCGCGCTCTATCGCGACCGCGCTCACCACCCTCGCGGACGATCCGGCACTCCTCGAGGAAATGCGAGGATCGGCGCGACGGCGAGCAGAGAATCGCTTTTCACTCGATACGATGCTCGACAAGTGGGAAGCGGTTCTGGGAGCCGCGGCGAATTCCGACGCCGGCGCCCCGCGAAAGTGAAGCTCGCGATTCAGAATCGGGGCAAAGTCTGGGGGGGCAACGAAAAATGGGTCACCACCTTGGCCAAAGGCCTCGCGTCGCGAGGTCATGAAGTAGTCGTATCGTGTCGCCAGGGTCCGCTGCAGGCGCGCCTGGAGAGCATTGGCGTGAGGACGACGCGGTTCAGGCCTCGCGGCTCGGTCGATTTTCTGAGCGGCTTGAGCTTCGCCGGATGGCTCGGGCGCGAGAAGCCGGATGCGCTGCTGCTGACGTCCTGGCAGCCCCTTACCTGGAGTGTATTCGCTGCGCGAGTTGCGGGGATCCGCCGGGTGGTGCTCCGGCAGGGAATTGTTCGCGATTTTCCGCGGTCGCCGTCGCGCGCGACCGCGCTTCGTTCGGTCGATGCGATCATCGCAAACTCCGAAGAGATTCGCGAAGCGTGGCAGCGTTCCGCTCCGGCACCGACAGGAGATAAGGTGAAGGTGGTGATGAACGGGATTGAGCCAGCGGCAATGGAACCAGCGGATGCGAGGGGTCGTCTGCGGGGAGAGATCGGCTGCGGCGAGACAACATTCGTCGTAGGAGGCGCGGGACATCTTTTTCCGCGAAAGGGGTTCGACGTGCTTGTGCGCGCCTTCGCCGGGGCGGCGATTGCCGATTCCCGGCTTGTCATCGTGGGCGATGGTGATCAGCTGCGGCCGCTACAGGGGCTCGCCGCCGAGATGGGAATCGCCGACCGGGTTCACTGGCTCGGTCACCGTGACGACGGACCCGCAGTAATTGCCGGCTTGGACCTCTTCGTCCTGAGCAGTCATAACGAGGGGATGGCGAACGTGATGCTCGAAGCGATGGCCGCGGCAGTGCCGGTCATTGCATCCGATGTCAGCGGTGTGCGCTCGGCCATTGGAGCGCGGTCCAAACGTACCGCGGCGGGATGGATCGTGAGTCCACAGGAAACTTCAGGATTTGCACTGGCGATCTCCGAGCTGGCCTCGCGGTTGCGGCGTGGGGATGATGAAGTAAAAAAGCGCGTAAGCGAGGCGCAGTGGCGCATTGAAAACTGGTTCGGCGTCGACCGCATGATCGACGAGTGCGAAGCCATACTTTTCGACGCGTGACGCCGAGCGCCAACGGGGACCACCCAAAGCACATTTGCGTCGTTCTCCTGACAGGCCTTGGAGACGTCGTGCACGGTCTTCCGCTCGTCAATGCGATTCGAGACAACGATCCATCGGTGCAGATCACCTGGGTCGTCGAGCCGATGCCGGCAGGAATTCTCGTGCGTCATCCTTCCATCGATCGACTCGTTGTCTATCACCGGAAGGAAGGGTGGAAGGGAATCAGGCGCCTCCATCGCGATCTCCGCGCAGGGCCGCGCCTCGACGTGACGCTCAACCTCAACGTCTACCTGAAGAGCGCCTTTCCGACTCTTCTGTCAGGCGCGCCGCGGCGATTGGGATTCGACCGTGCCCGGGCATTCGACCTTGTCTGGCTCGCCTCGAACGATCGGTTGCCGTCGCGGACACGATCTCACACAGCGGACATGTTTCTCGAATTTGCGACGTACCTCGGGATACCAGTGCCGGAACCATCATGGCGCCTCAACTTCACCGAGCGTGAGAGAGCCGATCAGGCAGTTTTTTTTGGACGACTTGACGGCGGGCCCGTTGCCACCATCGTGCCCGCCAGCGCAACCATCAAGAAAGACTGGCTGGCAGATCGATGGGCGTCAGTCGCGAATGCGCTCGAGCACGATTTCGGATTTCGTGTTGTCCTTGCGGGCGGGCCGGGAGAGCGCGAGCAGGCGATCGGGCGCGAAATAGCTGCGAAGTCCTCTGCCAGGATCCACTGGGCAATGGGCGATTCGATCCGCCGGCTTGCCTGGATATTGGAAGGAAGCAAGCTCGTGCTCGCACCGGACACCGGCCCGGTGCACATCGCAAGAGCGCTGGAGACGCCAGTGATCGGGCTATACGCTCACACGAACCCGTGGCGTGTAGGACCGTGGCGTGCCTATCAGGACCTCTGGGTCGACCATTACACGGAAGAAGGCACGGCTCCCGATCCATCTAACCGGACGCCGAAGTGGGATCGCATGCCCACCATTACTGTAGATGAGGTTCTCACGCGAGTTGAGAGGGCCGTGGAGCGATACGCAGTCAGTGAGCGGGTGAAGTAACATCGAAACGCGCTCGGTTTCTTATGCCCCTTTCGCGCTACATTTCGTACCCGTACAGACGCCGAAACCTCTCGCCGAAGTGCTTTGATTCCCCTCTTTCATTCTCGATGATCGTCTCCCCCGAACCTTTCGGCAAATTCTGGTGATGCCCCGGCCCACGATGGAGGATGCGCGACAGGTTCTGCAGGCGTCATTCGGGTACGACGACTTTCGCCCCGGTCAGGAGAAGGCGATCGAGTCGGTTCTCGCCGGGCGCGACACGCTGGTCGTCCTCCCCACCGGCGGCGGCAAATCCGTATGCTTTCAGATTCCGGCACTGGTCCTTCCGGGTCTGACGGTGGTGGTTTCGCCCCTTATCTCACTGATGAAGGACCAGGTGGATGCTCTCGAGGCACGAAACCTTCCCGCCGCCTTCATCAACAGCACGCTTTCGTCGGCACAGGTGTCCGACCGACTCGCCCGCGCAGCCCGTGGCGAGATCCGCCTCCTGTACCTGGCGCCGGAGAGGTTCGATTTCGGAAACGTCGCGGCGAGACTCGCGGAGATTGGCGTGAGTCTTCTTGCGATCGACGAGGCCCATTGCATCAGCCAGTGGGGTCATGACTTTCGCCCCAGCTATCTGCGGGTGGCGGATGCGAGAAAGAAGCTGGGCGGACCGCCTACCGTCGCGTTGACGGCGACTGCAACTCCGGAAGTGCGGGAAGACATATCGCGGCAGCTCGCTCTGAGAAACCCGGCCACCATCATTACTGGCTTCGACCGCAAAAACCTCACCTATCACGTGCTTCCGGCGCGAAACGACGCCGAGAAGGACACGTTGCTTGTCGAAACCCTGCGGCGCCATGACGGATTGGCCGTCGTGTACGCGGCAACGCGGAAATCAGTGGACCGGCTGAGCTTCATGCTCGAGCAGGCGGGCATCAGTGCCGCCGGCTATCATGCCGGGCTCGATGACAAGCATCGCCGTGAGGTGCAGGAGTCCTTCATGACTGAGCGGATTCGCGCGATCATCGCGACGAACGCATTCGGGATGGGAATCGACAAGCCAAATGTGCGCCTCGTGATCCATCATTCGATGCCTGGAACTCTCGAAGCGTACTATCAGGAGGCGGGGCGCGCAGGCCGGGATGGCCTGCATTCCGAGGTGTTTCTTCTCCATTCCTTTCCTGACCGTTTCACGCACGAGTTCTTCATTCGCGGGTCTTATCCCGAGAGACCTGTCGTGGAGCAGGTATACGCTGCGCTGGCGCGTGAGGCAGGCAGGACCGGAGTGGGGCTCCCCGAATCCGGGGAAGATCTCGTGTCGGTTGTCGGTGGAAAGCTCGGAGCACGGGAAATCGAGAGTGCTGTCCGTGTTCTCCTTCAAGCCGGCGCCCTTGTCGGATCCGAGGCTTCGATCTCACTCGTCTCGGTCAGGCTTCTGGCAACCCCGGATCGCATTCGCCGAGAGCTGTCTGGCGAGGCAAACCCGGAGCTTGGGCTGCTGCGATCGCTTTGGAAAATCGCGGGGAAACGCCTTCAGACCGGGGCGACACTTGACCTCGACGCATTGCCTCCCGGACTCTCCGGGCGGGGAACCGCGGGGAATATTCTCGATGCCCTGCAGTCGCGACAGTTCCTCGTGTGGGAGCGCCTTGGTGGAGGCCTCCGTCTGTCTGCTGAGAGCGCATCACTCTCTGCCTTTCCAGTCGACTGGAGCTCGCTCGACCGCCGTCGCAGTGCGGAGCTGTCCAAGCTCGAGGCCGTCCAGCGTTACGCCTACACGAAGGCATGCCGCCGCGGTTTCGTCCTCCGCTATTTCGGCGACCCAGCGGCACGGTCACGATGCGACGGGTGCGACAACTGTCTCGGAATCACTCGCACGCGACAACCCGGGAAGGCCGTCGCATCCGCTCCTTCCAGGGCATCCGGGCGAGGAAGGTCCAGAGCGGCAACCCGAGCCGCTGCGGTGGACGTCTCCGCTCACGATGAGGTGGTCCTCGACAGCTCCGGCGAAAGCCTTCTCTCTGCGCTGAAATTGAGACGCCGTGAGATCGCCCGCGAGGAAAGCGTTCCCGCATATATTGTATTCTCCGATCGCACCCTTGCCGATATGGCTCTCCGAAGGCCTGCAACGCTCGAGGCCATGGCAATGGTGCGGGGCGTCGGGGAGATGAAGCTCTCGCGATACGGCGAGAGATTCCTGAGCGTTATTCGCAGCTCCGACGAAACCGAAGCAGCCTGACACAATGGACGATTCGCTTTACTTCAGCGACCAGCATATCGCTGTGCGCGAAATGGTTCGCGAGTTCGCGCGCGAGGAAGTCGCACCGGTTGCGGCCAGGTTCGACGCGTCCCAGGAGTTCCCATGGGCAAACATCCAGAAAATGGGTGAGCTCGGGCTCCTGGGCATTCCCTGGCCGGAGGAGCTGGGCGGGGCCGGGCTCGACATCATCAGCTACATGATCGCCATTCACGAGATGGCAAAGGTCGACGCCTCCCACGGGATTACGATCTCGGCTCACACGACCCTGGGCACCTCACCGATTGTCAACTTCGGAACGAACGAGCAGAAGGAGCGATTCGTTCCGCTCCTTGCATCGGGGAAGGTGCTTGGCGGGTTCGGCCTGACGGAGCCCACCGCCGGAAGCGATGCGGCAGGGACACGGACCACTGCCGAAAGAAAAGACGGTTATTACGTCGTCAACGGGTCGAAGGTGTTCATCACTCATGGCGGCGTTGGCGAGATCTTTGTCGTCACCGCAGTCACGAACGCCGAGGCAGGAACCAAGGGGATCACGTCATTCATCATGACGAAGGAGGCAGATCTGTCCCAGCGCGGGGATGCCTCCATCGGGCACGACTCGTCGATCCCCAATATGCGAGGCTTCAAGGCAGGGAAAAAAGAGGACAAGCTTGGCTGGAGAGCTTCGGATACACGCGAGCTGATTTTCGAGGATGTCGAAGTCCCCGAGGAGAACCGGCTTGGCGAGGAGGGTATGGGTTTCATCAACTTCATGCAGACCCTCGATGCAGGCCGCATCGGTATCGCCGCTCTGTCCCTCGGCATTGCTGAAGGAGCGTTCGAGCAGTCCCTGAAGTACGCGTCGGAGCGGAAGCAGTTCGGGCGGGCGATCGCAAACTTTCAGGGAATTCAGTTCCAGCTGTCTGACATGGCGACCGAGATCGAAGCGGGCAAGCATTTGATGTTTCACGCAGCCGCGCTCGCCCAGAACAAGCAGCCATTCGGTAAGGAAGCGGCGATGGCCAAGCTTTTCTGCTCCGAGCTCGCCATGAGAGCCACGATCAAGGCGATTCAGATTCATGGCGGGTATGGGTACACGAAGGATTACCCGGTAGAGCGGATGATGAGGGATGCCAAGATCTGCGAGATCGGTGAGGGTACCTCGGAGATCCAGCGGGTCGTCATTGCACGGCACCTTCTCCGGGGCATTCTGGATTGACATACTCCGAGCTCGCGAAGACCGTCAGGCTTCCGCTCGGATTCACCTTCGGCATCGCGTACCTGCTCTGGGCTCGGCCGACGGCTCTTACGCTGGCCGCTGGGGGCGCAATCGCGCTCGCAGGAGTCCTTGTCCGTGCATGGGCTTCAGGTCACATCGTTAAAAACAGGGTGCTTGCGGTGACCGGCCCGTACGCTCACACGCGAAATCCACTCTACTTCGGCAGCTTCCTGATCGGTGCCGGGTTCGCGATCGCGGCGCACTGGGCACTGCTGCTTGTAGTGATTGCGTTCTGGCTGCTGGTGTATACGCCAACCATGGAGCGCGAGCGACGCAACATTCAGGAGCGGTTTCCAGAATCTTACGATGTGTATTCGGCGAATGTCCCTGCCTTCGTTCCGCGCGTAATACCCTGGACCGGAGGAGACGGAGAGCAGGGAGGATTCAGCCCCAGTCTTTACATGAGGCATGGGGAGTGGAAGGCGGGCATCACATACCTTCTGGTGATGGCGTGGCTCGCCTTTCGTGTCATACGAGGGCTGTAAGTCGTTGTCGCTGTTGCAAAAACGGCTTGGACACCAGTACATTCTGCAAAACAGTTATGGCATCGCCAGCATGTGGGCCGGCGCGCGACTCGCGCCACCCGTGAGCATGACTGGCGGGCGCTCTTCACTTGCTTTTCGTACATCAAGGCGTCGCGTCATAGCGCGCCCACACTAAAGGACCATCCGCCTTGCCACCAGTGACGCCGAGTCGCCGTCACTTGTGCCAGGTGGGTCACGATGAAACGAGAACTCCTCATCAACGCCGGCCCGCGTGAGACGCGGGTGGCGATTCTGGAGGACGGGAAGCTTGTAGAGCTCCTCGTCGACCGCCCGGATAACCGCCGCATGGTCGGCGACATCTATCTTGGCCGGGTCGAAGCCGTCCTTCCCGGGATTCAGGCTGCCTTCGTCGACATTGGCACCGAGAAAAGCGCATTCCTTCATGCCTCTGACCTCGTTCGCGAAACCGCCGAGGAGGCCGAGGACGAGGACGATGAAGAAGATGTCGAGGACGATCTCCCCGAGCCGCTGACGAACGGATCGAAGGGCAGTGGCGACCGGCAGAACGGCCGGCGCGGCCGGACTCCCGCTCCACCGATTCAGGATGCCCTCAAGCGGGGGCAGGAGATCATGGTTCAGGTGTCGAAGGAGCCGATCTCTACAAAAGGGCCCCGAGTGACCGCGCAGATCTCACTCGCTGGCAGGTTTCTGGTCTACATCCCGGATTCATCGCGAGTCGGGGTCAGCCGGAAGATCTCGGGCGGTGCCGAACGCGCACGCCTGAAGGAGCAGGTCGGGGCGATTCTTCCCGACAGATCCGGCGGGGTGATCGTCCGCACGGTGAGCGAGGACGTAACGCCGGAGGCCCTTAAAAGGGACCTCGACACGCTGATGGCGCAGTGGAAGAAGGTCAAGCGGAAGAGCCAGTTCACCCGTGCGCCCGCGCTTCTTCATCGTGAAACCGGTCTTACGCGCGGGCTTGTTCGCGATTTATTCAGCGCAAAAATCGACAGCCTCAAGATCGACTCGAAGCCCGTCTTCAACGAGGTGAACGAGTACCTGAAGACGGTCGCACCGGATCTCATCCCGCGTGTGAAGCTCTACGAGGAGCGGACCCCTCTTTTCGACACCGCTGGTATCGAGGCCGAGATACGTGATGCCTTCAAGAGGCGGTGTGATCTTCCTTCTGGAGGGTACATCATCGTCGAGCCCACCGAGGCGCTGGTCTCGATAGACGTGAACTCTGGCCGTTACACAGGTAAAAAAGACCCCGAGAAGACGGTTCTCAAAACCAACATGGAAGCGGCGGCCGAAATTGCCCGGCAGCTCCGGCTCCGTGATGTAGGCGGCATTATCGTCTGCGACTTCATCGATATGGAGACCAAGTCTTCCCGCGAGAAAGTGTTGCAGGAGCTGCGCACGCACCTCGGTCGGGACCGCGCTCGGACAAAGGCCTTCGCCGTCAGTGATCTCGGACTCATAGAGATGACGCGCCAGCGGGTCCGTCAGAGTCACTACCAGAGCATGACCGAGCCCTGCCCTACGTGTGAGGGAACCGGGCGGGTGTTCACCCCCGAGACGATTGTCAGACGAATGGAGCGGTCGGTCCGCCGGATGGTTGTGGAGGGTAGGCGCGACAATCTGCTCGTAAAGCTTCACCCCGACGTTGCGATGTACGTGCTGGAGCAGGAGAGGGAGCTGGTGCAGCGCCTTCAAAAGGCCGCCTCCTTCTCTCTGGAGGTTCGCGACGATCCGCTCCTTAAGCCGGACGAGTTCAAGCTGGTCGTGAAGGGGCAGGGCCGTGACGTCACTCAGCAGTACGCAGTCGCCTGAACCCCCTCCCGCGTTTGCCTTAAAAAAACTTGAATTCGGTGTTGAGCCAAAGCGATAATGTCCCCTTGACTCCAAAATAGAAATGTCCCCTATCGGCTTGATCCTTTGCGAGGGTTGGGCTGGTGGAGCGGACGACGATGTCGGTGATCGATCTGATGCGCGCTGAAGTCTGCGTGCGAGTGATTTCAGGGGAATTCAGCATTGCTGAGGCAGCGGTACGAATGGGCCTCAGTTATCGGCAGGCAAAGAGGCTGTTGCGTCGTTACCGCGATCGAGGTGCCAGGGGTCTGGTGCACGGAAATCTGGGACGCTCGTCGAATCGTGCGAGACCATTGGCAGAATTGCGTGCGCGGTCTCTGGATCTCGTTCGAGCGCACTACAGCGGTCCTCCAGATGAGCGTTTCGGGCCGGCACTGGCGGCCGAGCATCTGGAATGGGATCACGGGATCAAGGTCTGTCCCGAGACGCTGAGGCTCTGGATGCTCGAAGCGGGGCTCTGGTCGCTATCACGGCGGCGCAAGCCGTACCGGCAGCGCAGAGAGCGCCGGGCGCATTTTGGTGAGTTGGTGCAGGCGGACGGGAGCTTCCATAGCTGGCTTGAGGATCGTGGGCCTAAGGCGTGGCTGATCACCTATGTCGACGACTCGAGGAGCGAGACACTGGCGCGGTTTGCTGATGCGGAGTCGACATGGGCGGTGGCCGGAGTACTGGAGGAGTGGATCTCTCGGTACGGCGTGCCGCGGGCGCTGTACGTGGACGGTGGCGGTGCGTTTGGCTCGATTGGGCGCGAGAAACGACTCGGCCCTACTCAGTTCGGGAGAATGTGCAGGCAACTCGGTATTGATCTCATCCATGCTCGCTCGCCGCAGGCGAAAGGCAGGGTTGAGCGAGCTCATGGAACGCACCAGGACCGTTTGATCAAGAAGATGCGGGTGGCGGGAATATCGACTTACGCGGATGCAAACCAGTTTCTCAAGGATTATCTAGCAGACCACAACCGGCGCTATTCAGTCCCGTCAAGAGAGGCGACGGATTTTCACCTCCCGCTCGGTGAATCGATCGATTTGTCGCGCGTGTTTTCGATTCATTCAGAGCGTCAGGTAAGCCTCGATTCGGTAGTGTGCTACAATCGACGGCGGCTCCAGCTCGCGAGAACAACGCGTTTGACAGCGGGGCAGAAGATCTCGGTGGAGGAGTCGAGTAACGGGAAGGTGCGGCTTTTCGCATCAGGCATTGAACTCGCCTGGACCGAAATCATCGACACTGCGCCGGTGAAAACCGGCGACCAATTGGCCGATAACAACTCCGTTCACCGGCGGCCGTCGGACAACCATCCATGGCGGCATCCACAGTACGATCGCAGCACTGCTGAAGAACTGCGGCGGCAACGCGTGATCGCTATCCAGACCCCGCCAGCTGAGCAGTCAGACCTTCCGTTAAGAACATGAACCAAGGGGACATTTCTACTTTGTTAAGAGGGGGGACATTTCTACTTTGGCTTGACAAAAAAACTTGAATTCGGCGCCCCATCTAGGTAAGTTGGGAGGCTGTAACGACTTTCTCCAAGAATCAACAATGGCGTACGCAATCATCCGCACCGGCGGCAAGCAGTATCGCGCCGAGTCGGGCAAGACAATACGAATTCCAAGCCTGCCGGGCGAAGCGGGATCCAGGGTCACCTTCAACGACGTAATCCTCGGTTCCGACGGTGAAAAGACGTTCGTCGGCGTTCCCGCGCTTCAGGGCGCGAGCGTGATCGGCGAGATAGTGAAGCACGGCCGCGACAAGAAGATCGTCGTATTCAAGATGAAGCGGCGAAAGAACTACGCAAAGAAGCAAGGTCATCGGCAGGGCTTCACCGAAGTCCGCATCGGTGACATTACGCTCGGATAGAGAGGAATTTCAGATGGCACATAAAAAGGGCGTCGGCTCATCGAGAAACGGACGCGACAGCAATCCTCAGTACCGCGGGATCAAGAAGTTCGGCGGAGAGAAAGTCATCGCCGGCAACATCATCGTCCGCCAGTGCGGCACGAAGTGGCACCCTGGACGGAACGTGGGACTGGGCACTGATTTCACGATTTACGCGCTCATCGACGGCGTCGTGAAGTTCGAGCACAAGAATCGCACGCGGTTCAAGGTCAGCGTCTACCCCGCTCAGCAGGAGACGGAGACCGCCGCGTAGAACCCGCAGGCACTCCACCGTAGAACCCGCAGGCACTCCATCGCTGATCTTCGAGCCTCCGTCCAAGCGGAGGCTTTTTTTTTACCCTTGGTGCCGAACCTCACTCCTCGCCGCATTGCGCTCTCCGCCTCCGCTCTGGCGCCATCGAAACTTGCGGCTTCCCAATTGCGTACTCTCCCACAGCAGCAGTGCCACTCCACAAACGAGACGACAATGGCGTTCATCGACAAGATACGGGAAGAGCTCGACCGCGCAGGGCGTGCCGCGCAGGACGCACTCGACGAAGGGAAGACCCGGCTCGAGGCATTCCGCACGCGGCAGCTCGCCGACAAGGCAGCGCAGGCCCTGGGTTACGCTGTATAGCGCGCGCGGCAAGCAGGAGAGGACATCGAAGCCGACACTTATACGCGTCTCGCGGCCACTCTTGCTACGCACGACGCAGAAGCGTCGAGGTACGAGGCCGATCTGGAGATGAAGCGAGCGCAGCGCGCGGATGCGCGCGCAGGCCCTGAAGAATCATCCGCAGCATCGCCGGCGGACGTCTCCCCTCAGCCGGACATGTCGGGCCCGGCGGATGTTACCTCGTCGGCATCGGCATCGCCGACCTCGGGGGCCACGGCCAGCGACCCCGCAGCGGCGGCTGACACGCAGGATCTTGCGGGCTGATAAGCACACCCAACGGAGAAGGGCCCGGCCGAA
>DATAIM010000104.1:0-7557 GCA_036262655.1 Gemmatimonadaceae bacterium
TTCTCCCGAAGAGACGGATCGGGCTCGGCCTCGAAGCCCGCCTCGCGCATCAGCAGCATTCCCTTGGCCCGGATGCCGAGCTCGGCCCGCAGTCGCAGCAGGCACATCATGTCCACAATCACCTCCGGCTGGTAGCTCTTACGCAAGCCCTTCAGAAAGCTGCCCACCGGCGTATCCGAGACCTGCCCTGCCCGCATCACCCGCAGCAGCTCCTGGTCAGTGTCGAACCCCGTTCCCAGCCAGCTCCTTGTCTCGCGCTCGCTCTGCTGAAAGAGAAACATCATGATGTAGGGGAACACCAGCACGATGAGGGCCGTCGCAAGCAACGGCGCGACGAGGAACTGGTTATACAACGAGTGCAGCATCGCGGCCACCGCCAGCCCGGGGATCATGAGCGACAGCCGGAACCTGGGCGCTCGATTCTGGATCGTGCGTGAAATCATTGCAAAGATTGCCGTCGTCCCCCCGTGCATCAGCGCCGTGCCGAATCCGCGGACGATCCAGGTCCAGATCGTTGGATTCGGGTGTACCGGCAGATAGTAGATGTTCTCGATGAAGGCAAATCCAGTCCCGACTGCGAATCCATAAATCGCCGCGTCCACGACAAAGCCCACCTTGTTTCGCCGCAGGAGCCAGACGATATACGTCGCCTTGAGCAGCTCTTCCACTACCGGAGCGACGTACTTCGAGTAGCGCGCGATACCGAGCCCGAGAGCCGGTATGAGCGAGACGTTGACAACGTAGCCAACCACGGTGGCGGTCGCCCCCGCAGCGACGGCAAGCAGTATGGTCCGCGGGGTTATGAGCTTGTAGCTGTCGAGCAACACCAGCGCGCCTAGAAAGAGGAATACCGGCAGAACGCTGACGACGAGAGCTACCGCCATGTTCACATCAGCTTGAACGAGACCATGAGCGCCGAGCGGCGCCGCATCGCCTCGGCGGCGGCCACCGCGAAACCGACTGAGAAAGTCGACTCGAATTGGGAGATCGTGATCATCCTCAGGTCCGCCTGCGCGCCTGCGCTCACGTAGCTTCGCCTCGTGGATTCATCGTCGATGTCAGTCATGAGTCCGCTCGCAAAGACTGTCACGCCGGCCCAGCGGAGATAGGCACTCGGAACGCCCGCTTTGCGGAAGCGCACAGGCGGCGACACCCATTCCATCTGCGCCTTGCCGTAGTTTGCGCCACTGACCTGGTTGATCTCGAGTCCGGGGAAACTCTCTGTGTTCCGGAACTGCTTTATCCCGCGGTGGTCCACCCAGTTGTTGCCGAAACCTCCGAAGTATGACCGCGCGAATGGGTCATCCCGGTTTCCGCCTATCGAGCTGCCTCCAGCCGCGCGAACCCAGATCGAGGAATGATCGAGCGGCAGCAGAAATCCCCGTGAGCCGTCGAGGACGAGGCGGGGGTAAAGTGTGACGCCGGCGTAATTGCCGCGCACGCCTGCTCCCCACGCAGCTCCGAGCTCGTCATCGATTGCGCCGAGCGACCGGCGGAGAGACCTGTAGGTGAGATCGCCGGAGATCGTGGCGAGCCGGTCGTATGACGCCTCGACGTCCTGAAACTCCGGAACTGTCTCGAGCCCGCCATAGCCGGCGGCGCGCAGCGTGTAGCTCAGGCTCGTCGGCCCGTCGAGGAGGAGACTGTGCTGGTACTGCGCAGCCAGCGAGTAGCCTTTGCGGCTGATTCTCGTTGGACCAAACAAGTCGTAGAAGTCGGCGCGATTGAGCGTACCCGTGACGTTCCAGTTCCAGTGGCGGAAGACCGCGCGCATATGCAGGCGCTCGTCGGCATCCAGGCCCTGCGCTGGTGAGTAGGACGCCGTGACATCGAGGCCTGTAGCACCGACCCTGTCCGAGAAGTTGAAGCGCATGCCGCCTGCGAGGCCGAAGTTTCCATCGACATCCTGGTAGCCCTCCACGACCGGGTAGCCGTTGTCCAGCTTGAAATTGCGCAGTGTGCTGTACTTCCCGGTCGCCGCTTTCAGTGCGTTCTGGTCGACGGCGGCGCCGGATGGAGGAACCCACCCCTGCACTTCCTTCCTCTTCTCGGCGATCTCATTACCGAGGAAACGAATTGCGCTCACGCTGTCGGGCACCGCGTTTGGAATCATCGATGGCACGAAACCCTGACGCGAGTATGCGAAGACGACAAGCGAGTCAGGGGTGAGCGGAAGCGGCTTGAAGAAGCCGGTCTCCGCATTGCTCAGGGGCTGCATCAGCCCGAGTGCAACATCGTAGCGATAGATGTTGGACACGCCCGAGTAGTACGACGAGCCGTACAGAAATCGGCCGTCGCTGGAGAACACGAAGTTGGAGGGAGACCACTCGCCGAAATCGTAGAGTACCTCGGGTCTCGCGTCGCCGCGGAGAAGGCTGGAGACCTTCATCCGCACGAGCCGCTGGTCTCCGCTGATCTCCGACATCGAGCCGATCAGCGCCGAGCCATCAGGCGATACGTCGATATTGAACAGGTCCCGCCCGTACGGCAGCGTGTGCACCTGGTTCCATTCGGTGTATGGATATGGAACGCGCACGAGCGTGGAGAATCCGTTGTCGTGCCGCACTCCCCAGAGCGACTTGTCGGCGCGGTTGAATGCGAGGTCCCCGATGCGCGCGTCGTGGATCAGCCGGCGAGTGGCGCCAGTTGCGAGGTCCAGCGCCACCAGGTGTCTCCAGTCGGCGTTGTTGGTGGTAAAGAACAGCGTCCGGGATGAAGGGTCGAAAGCCAGCGAGGTTACCGACAGCCCCGACGCGCCCGGAATGTCCTTTATTCGCGTGAAGTGACCAGTCGCGATCTCGATCGACGCGAAGTGAGCCTCCTGTCCGGGGCGGCGCACCGCCACGAGGATGCTCGCCTTTGCCGAATCGTACCACGCCCGCGAGACTGAGCCGAGCACGCGGTTCGTGAGCGGTCGCGCGACAGTCGTGGGGTGGCGGCGGATTGCGGCGAGGTTCTGGTCCTGCCACTCGTGTTCCCACTCAATCCACCGCGACCACTCCTCCTCGAGCGAGCGGCCGAAGATGCGCTTGAATTCCGAAGCGAAGTACCGCTTGCTCCCTTCGCTGCGGTTGAACCATGCAAGCATCCGATCGTTGCCGTAGCGGAGGGCGAGGTAGCTGACGAATCGCGTGCCGTACAGGTACGAGTTGGAGCCAACCTGGAAGTCGATGATGGTGCCCTCGGACTCGATTCCCACTACGTCGTATATCCTGATGCTGTCGCGGACGAGCGTGCGAAAAACCATCTCGTCGTACGCTCCGATCGCGCGCCCGAGGCCACCGTTCATCCATGTTTCCATGTAGGTGGCAATTCCCTCCAGGTACCAGCGCGGTGAGTACCAGCGGGGCGCAGTGAGATAGCTGTAAGCAACCGTGAGAGGCATTTCGGCGGTCGGTATCACCTTCCCCAGGAACATCGAGCGGAAAAACCGGTCCGACGCGGTCGTTTTGTCGGTTGTGAAGATGTGGGCGAGCTCGTGGTTCATCGATGACCCCATCCGCTCGGGCGCTGGCGCCGACTCGTAGTCGTGGCCGTATGGCGCGATGCCGACGGTGACATGATTTTCCGGGAAAGGCCGCGCCCCTGCGTTTCCAAGGTGCCAGAGATCGTGCAGCAGCACGTTCGTTCGATTGGGGGGCACGTACCCAAAGAGCTTCTCATGGAACCGCAGCGCCTTCTCGTAGGTCGAGACAACCTGCGGGACCAGATAGGACTGCAACGGCGACGTGTAAATCAGGCGCACCGTCGGCGTTTGCAGCTCCTGGAACTGCGCGCCAAGCGTGCCCGGCGCGGCTGCAATACCGAAGGCGAAAGCGACAAACAGCAGGGATCGGCTCAACAAGGTGCGCCAAAGTACACATCGGCCCCGGTCACCGAAAGAGATGACCGGGGCCCTGTCAGCTGGAGCTCACGCGGGTGGCGTCGGCCCGCGCCGGAGTTACTACTGGTCGCGCATTGCCTCGTTGAGGAAGGCCTGGGACAGCGACTGGTCGCGGGACAGCTCGCGGAAAGCGTCGCTCGACATGAGCTCCCGGTACGCGTCACTCGACAGGAGATCCCGGTAGGCTGCGTTCGACATGAGCTCCCTGTAGGCGGCGTTCGACATCAGCTCCCGGTACGCGCCGTTCGACATGAGCTCCCTGTACGCCGCATTCGACATCAGCTCCCGGTACTCCTCGCTCGACATGAGCTCGCGATACGCTGCGTTCGACATGAGATCCCGGTACGCCTGGCTCGACATAAGGTCCCGGTACGCTGCGTTCGACTGGAGCTCGCGGTATGCTGCGTTCGACTGAAGGTCCCGGTACGCCGCGCTCGACTCGAGGTTCCGATACGCCTGGCTCGACATGAGCTCGCGGTATGATGCGTTCGACTGGAGGTCCCGGTACGCGTCGCTCGACATGAGCTCGCGGTACGCTGCGTTCGACATGAGGTCGCGGTACGCATCCTTGGACATGAGCTCCCGGTACTCCTCGCTCGACATCAGCTCGCGGTACGCATCGTTCGACATCAGCTCCCGGTACGCCTCGCTCGACATGAGCGTGTGCATCGCGTCGTCACGCATGACCTCGCGGAACAGATCGCTCCGGACCAGTCGCACGATCTTGTCGTTCTGCAAGAGAGCCTGGATCTCGGGATGCGAGAGCGACACATCTTCGGTCTTCCTGGTTCCATGGTAGCGGTCCGCCTTCGTGACGCCACTCATGCCATCGCGCGAGCCGATCGTGCCGGCGTCGAAGACACTCGGCGGATATCCGACCAGTGCGTAGCCGATGATAGCAATCGCGGCCACCGCCGTTGTTGCGCCAATGAGTATCTTTTTCGTCGACATCAATTCCTCCATGAAGTTTGAGACGCGGTTCCATTGTTGTTCGGTCCAGCGGGTAATCGTCTGCATCGTTCCCTGCGCCTGGCCATCCCCTGGCAACTCCGCCCTGTTCTGTGACATCGCCCTGTCAATCGCCTGTCTCACACCCGGAGGCGGTTCACGATAAGGGACCTCGCGGAACAGTGCGTCGAGAGACTGAAGATCAGTCATGAGCGTCCGCGCTTCCGGTTCAGTCGCGATCAGCTTCCGGACCTCTGCGCTTGCCTCGGAAGTATTCTCGCCGTCGATCTCGCGGTGAATCAGGTCGAGCTGGTATGCGGTGAGCATATTCATGCCCCCGCAACGAGCAGCGACTGACGCAGCCGTTCACGGGCCGTGAAAAGCCGCGACTTGACGGTTTTGACGGGTACGCCAAGCACGTCGGAAATCTCCTCGTAGGAGAAGGAAACAAAATGCCGGAGCACTACCACCGCGCGATCATCGGGCTTCAACTTGAGAAGCGCCCTTCCCACCCTGTCCTCGGCCTCGATGGCGCTTTGGGAGACACTGCCGGGCGCCGGAACATCGAAGCTCCCATCGAGCGAAACCATTTTCCTCCGGCGCTTCAGAGTGTTCAGCGATTCGTTCACGGTCATTCGATAAATCCAGCTGAAGAAACGGTACCTTGGGTCGTAGCTCTCGAGCGCTGCGAATGCGTTGCCAAACGTCGTCTGGGTGACATCCTCAGCGTCCTGCACGTTGCCCAGCATGCGAAGGGCGACGTTGAACACACTGCGGTGGTAGCGATTCACCAACTCGTCACCTGCAGGCCTCTCGCCGTCTAAAAACTTTCGGACGAGAGCGCGGTCCAGATCGTCGTTTGCTGCAGGTGAGTTGTCCACAGTACAAACGAGGTTGACGAAAGTTGGAAAACAGAAGTGTGCCGCACCGCTTCAGACCATGGCGGAGGGCAAGAGGGAGTTCCGGCGCCCTAAAGTGCACCTGGACGCCGCGGGCTGCAATTCCCACGTCCGGAGTTGACACCGAAAGCCCGGCGGAGCGTATTTCCCTGCCGACCGGAGGGGAAATGCGACACGAATTCCGGATGACGGTTGGCGCCACCCGCGAGGGAGTGGCTGAGGTAAACTCGGCCTTCGCCGGGTTCGCCGAGGCGCATGCACTGCCGGCGGGGGTGCGGCGCAGCATCAGCGTCGCACTCGACGAGCTGCTCGCGAATGTGCGCTCGAACGCGGGAGCGGGGCGCGACCCTTGCTCGGTGACGGTCGAGGTGGAGCTGGATGACGAACGTGTGACCGTCACCCTGACAGACGATGGAACACCGTTCGACCCGTTAAAACGGGACGCTCCGGACACAACTCTGTCAGTGGATGAGCGGCCGATTGGCGGTCTCGGCCTTCATCTAGTGGGGCAGTTGATGGACCAGGTGAGCTACCAGCGCCGGGACGGCCACAACGTGGTGGTCCTCGTGAAGCAACTTGTGGATGGATAAGACACAGACTTTTCAGGAAGGCAATTCGATGCAGATCTCCACGCGCACCCTCAACGATGTACATATAGTGGCCATTACTGGCAGCCTCGACAGCACCACGTCGCCGGACGCCCAGAAGTCACTCGACGCAGTGCTCGCCTATGCGAAGAGGCTTGTGCTGGACTTCTCGGAGCTGGACTACATCAGCAGCGCGGGATTGCGGATTCTGCTCGGCGCCGCCAAGAAGCTCCGCGCCTCGGGAGGAACGCTGGGGATGTTCGGGCTGAACCAGTCGGTCCGGGAGGTATTCGAGATATCGGGCTTTTCATCGATCCTCTCTGTCTATCGGTCGGAAGCCGAGGCGCTCGGCGGGATGTAGCTGGTGGAAGGTGTTGGGAACGAAGATAGGGCCCAGTGGTCGCTGCCTTGTCGCACGTCAGATTGCGAGGTGCCGTAATTCCTTCGAACGTACGCGGCTCGCCATAAGGGACGTGCCATCACGCATCGTCACCTTCAAACGCCCTGCATCGAATGACTCGAAGTGGTCCACGAAGTCGAGATTGACTACGTGGGAACGGTGAATTCTCAGAAATTGCGCTGGATCCAGCCGTCGCACGAATTCGGAGAGCGGCAGGTATACGAGGTATCGCCGGCCTCCGGCGAATACCGCGACGTAGTCGTCGTCGGATTCCAGCCGGTCGATGGCGCGGACAAGGATAGGCGTGATCTTCCCCCGATCACGAACGAAGATTCGGGTGAGAAACTCCTGCGTCGCGCTGAGCGCCTCTGATACCCGGTCCACGGTCGACTCTGGATCGGCACCGTTGCCCAGTGCTTTTCTCGCGCGCGTGGCAGCGGCCAGAAATCGCTCTTCGCCAAACGGCTTGAGCAGGTAATCCAGAGCCTGAAGCTCGAACGCCGGAACAGCATATCGGTCGTGCGCCGTCGTGAACACGAACAGAGGCTTGTGTTTGACGGTTCTGACGACGTCGATTCCAGATACCTCGGGCAGCTGGATATCGAGGAAGACAAGATCGGGAAGAAGGCTGTCGATCATCCTCACTGCTTCCTTCCCGTCGGTCGCCTGTCCCGCGAGCTCCAGCCAGTCGACGCTCTTCACCAGGTTGGTCAGCCGCTTCAATGCCGGCGCCTCGTCTTCCACTATGAGCACGGTGTGTTTCATTTCGCGGGCAGCGATAGCGTTACCGTCGTTCCAGAACCGCGAGCCGATTCAACCGTCATTGCCGTCGGTTCAGGA
>DATAIM010000105.1:0-3684 GCA_036262655.1 Gemmatimonadaceae bacterium
ACGCTCTGGTTCCATACCGTGAACGCGGTCGCGCCGATGAGGGTCGCGAGCGCGGCGCCGACGTAACGCTGCCAGCTGCGTGGGAGCCATCCCGAGAGAATTCGTTCCGTGATGAGGAACCAGAAACCGGCGGAGCACGCACTCGCGAGCGCTGCCATGGTATTGATGTGCTGTGCGTACCGGCCGGGAAGCGGAAGTTCGCCGAATACGTGGCCGATCAGCATGAAAAACGGGTTGCCCGGCGGGTGGGGGAGTCCGAGAACCTTGGCCGCCGCCATGTATTCCCCCGTATCCCACATCGCCGTCGAAGGTGCGATCGTCAGGAAATAGAGAATGAACACCGCGAGCGCCGCCCCGGCGGCGGCTTTGTACGACGGCTCGTATCCCGCTCCGGTATCCGCGCTCACACGGGCGGAGGATCTCGGCGCTCTTGGTGGTGTCGATCTCGCAGCCGCTGCTGTCATCGCGTTTTCATGGCGTTCGCATGTGCAGGCATAGCCAACAAATCTACAACCTGTGACCCGTGTCCCCCAAGGACGATTGAGCGTTGCCGCCGATGCGCATACTAGCTTTGGGTCATGGAATTTTCGGGAATCTCTGCGCAACTGTCAGCGAGTCCGCTTCTGGCAGCCGGTCTGCTCTTTGTTGCGGGCGTCCTGACTAGTCTCACACCCTGCATATATCCGATGATTCCCATTACCGCCGCGATCGTGGGGGGACAGTCGGTGGGGACGGAGCGGGTTCCCCGCACCCGTACGCTATTCCTGACTCTCGCCTATGTGGCCGGTCTCGCGGTCGTGTATGCGTCGCTCGGCGTGCTCGCTGCAATGACGGGAACATTATTTGGTACCGTCAGCACCAATCCGTGGCTCTACTTCGCTATGGCCAACCTGCTGCTGGTCGCCGCGCTGTCTATGCTCGATGTGATCCCTCTGCATCTGCCGTCGAGCGTTATCTCACGCGCATCGACTGCGGGTACCGCCGGCCGGGTTTCTGGCGCGCTCATAATGGGGGCAGTCTCGGGCCTGGTCGCTGCTCCCTGTTCCGCGCCTGTCATGGCCGCCGTCCTTACGTGGGTAACCACAACCCAGCGCGCTGTCCTTGGTTTTTTTTATCTACTGAGCTTTTCCCTCGGCATGTGCGCGCTTCTTGTCGCCGTTGGACTTTTCAGCGGGACGATCTCGCGGCTGCCGCGCGCCGGCGTGTGGATGGTCTGGGTGAAGAGGGCGTTCGCGGTCATCATGCTCGGCGTTGCCGAGTACTACCTTGTCCGCATGGGGCAGCTGCTCTTCTAGAGTTCCGGAGCTCCAACTGTCGGCGGGTGCGGAAGGCAGCTGCTGGCATCCAGTAACCCGCTGAGAAGCTCAGAGCTCTGAAGCTGAGGGCCGGATGCCAGAGAGCTGACGGCCCTTTCTTACTGTGTGAAAGCGACAATCTCACCCTCGAAAATGATAATGATGCGCATAGTGTTACTGCTGTCAGCTCTGGTCCTGGCGTCCCCAGCGACGTCGCGCGCCCAGGAATCGGGTATCGCTGTAGGCACGCGAGCTCCGGCCGCCAGGGTGCAGACCCTCGATGGAAAGCCAGCCGATCTCAGCGCTTACATCGGAAAGACTCCGGTCCTCCTCGAGTTCTGGGCATTCTGGTGCCCCAACTGCAAGCAGCTCGAGCCGGCACTTCTTTCCGCTCAGAAGCGCTACGGATCAAGAGTGCGGTTCATTGCGGTCGCCGTCTCAGTAAACGAGTCGCGTGAAAGAGTGAAAGCGTACACGACAAAGCACCGGTATCGCCACGAGACGCTGTTCGATGCGGATGGCCACGCAACCGATGCCTACGAAGTTCCTGCGACCTCCTACGTCGTCGCGATCGACGCGAAAGGGACGGTCGTGTATACCGGCCTCGGCGGAAAGCAGGACCTCGAGGGAGCTATAAAGAAGGCTCTGTCACGCTGAAACCGACCCTGGTTCAAACCGTAATGGGGTGGGCAGCGTCCAACCGACAAGTCCCGAGTCTGATGCTCTCCCACGCACTTTCCCAGAAGGAAGGTTCCATGAATCGCTTCCCCGTCCCTCCGCGGCTCGCCGCCATCGGCCTCCTCATCGTGACCGCCGCGTTCATTCCCGGCCGCACCGAGGCTCTCGAGGATTACGCCTCTCCCCGTAACGCGACCGTCGATGCTCGTGGCGCGCGCTCGGTGGTCATCGACGCCGAGGCCGGGATACTTCGCGTCGACGGGCGGTCGGGAATCAACGAGGTGAGAGTTCGTGGCACCGCCCGCGCCAACCGCGAATCACTCCTCCGTGACATCAAGCTCATTGCAGAGCGGCGCGGCGATGTCGTATTCATAAAGGCGGACATTGAACACGATGACGGTTTCTGGGGACGGGCCAATGACGACCGGTACCGCGGACTCGATCTCATAATCGAGGTCCCGGTCAACCTGAAGCTCGATGTGAAGGACGGAAGCGGTGAGGCCGAGTTCGCGAACACAGGCGCTATCGATCTCGAGGACGGCTCGGGCAGCATCGAGATCCGCGGAGCCCATGGCGATGTCCGAATCCATGACGGTTCGGGCAGCATCACTATCGACGGCGTCGAGGGGACAGTCCGTGTGAGCGACGGCTCGGGAGAAATCCGCGCAACGAACGTGACGCGCGACTTCATCGTCGAGACCGATGGATCGGGCAGCATAGACGTGAGAGGCGTGGGCGGCACCATGCGGGTCGAGTCGGATGGATCCGGAAACATCGACGTCGAGCGCGTCGCCGGCGATTTTGTGGTGGAGAACGCCGGAAGTGGCTCGATCAGCTACGAAACAGTCAAGGGCACCGTGAGAATCCCCGACCGGAAGCGACGAGGCTACTAACACTTCTTCGGAGCATCGATGGCAGTATCGGTTCAGGGCGTACCACGAACGGCTAACCGCGAGGGAGCCCCCGGCATCAGCGGGATCGCTGCCGGCGAGTGGCCGATTTACGCGGTGCTTGTTGCGTCAGCATCAATCGTAATCGGACTCGTGTGGGACATCTCCTGGCATCGCACCATTGGCCGGGACACCTTCTGGTCTCCGCCCCACCTCCTTCAGCAGGCGGGCGCGATCATTTCGGGGCTCAGCTGCGGCTATCTCGCCCTGAGCACGACGTTCGCCGGCAGCGCGGAAAACCGTGGCCAGTCAGTGCGCTTCTGGAAGTATTTCCAGGCGCCTCTAGGTGCCTGGGTCTGCATCTGGGGGACGATCATGATGATCACCTCCGCGCCATTCGATAACTGGTGGCACAACGCATACGGTCTGGACGTCAAGATCATCAGTCCCCCACACATCATCCTCGCGTCGGGGATGATCGCTATTCAGCTCGGGGCGATGCTGATGGCGCTCGGAGCGCAGAACAGAGCCGAAAGTGAGACCGATCGGAAGCGGATGGGGACGATCTTCTCCATTTCCGCGGCCGTCATCATCGTCATGGTAGGCGTGATGATCACCGAGGATGCGGCTTTCGCGAACGAGATGCACGGCTCGACGTTCTATAAGGCGACGGGGTTGATGGTTCCCGTTTTCCTTGTGGCGTTCGCCCGCGCATCCCGACTCACGTGGCCAGCGACGCGAATCGCAGTTGTGTACATGCTCATCATGCTGACTTCAATCTGGGTGCTTCAGCTCGTTCCAGCGACGCCGAAGCTTGCGCC
>DATAIM010000106.1:0-2834 GCA_036262655.1 Gemmatimonadaceae bacterium
CTGGCATCGGTGACCCAGGGAGCGCGATGACCGCAGCCGGTATCTCTCCTCCGGGTCCGGATATCGCGCACGAGAAGGACGCTCTTCGCAGGATCCAGTCGTCGATCGCAGCTTCACTCGCCGCAGTCACTGATGAGATGACCAGCTCGGTGTTCCACGACGCGCCGCTCGTTGCGCAGATGGGACACCATCTCATGGGCATGCGCGGCAAGATGTTTCGCCCAACGCTGGTGCTGCTGTGCAGCAACGTGGAGGAAACTCCCGAGGATCATGCGATAATTTTTGCGGCAGCGGTGGAGCTGATACATCTCGCGACACTTGTGCACGACGACGCAGTCGATCACTCGGTTCTGCGGCGCGGGATGCCCACTCTGAATTCTTTGTTCAGTCACCAGATCTCCGTGATCATGGGCGATTTCCTCTACTCGACCGCTCTCACGAAGCTCGTGCAGCTGGGCGACATCGATGCGCTCAGGGCGCTCACCCGTGCGTCCACGGAGATGACGGTCGGCGAGATGCGGCAGCTTGCGGTAACCGATCCGCTTGCCTTCACCGAAGAGGATTATTACGCCCTGATCCGATCGAAGACCGCGTCGCTTATGTCTGCTGCGTGCGAAGTGGGATCCCTGTGCGGAGCGCGGGCGCATCGCCGAAGTCTGATGCAGTACGGGGACGCTCTGGGGATGGCGTTTCAGATCGCCGACGATCTGATCGATTACACCGAAGCGAAAGAGACGACTGGAAAGCCGACCGGCCTGGATCTGAAGGAACACAAAATGACGCTTCCGTTGATCGCAGCCTTGCGGGTAATGAGCCGCGCGGAGCGATCGAAGGTCGAGTCGCTTTTCGCGAACGACGATCCAGGTGAGCGGGAGATCAGCGAGGTGATCCGCATCGTGACCGTGAACGGCGGCCTCGATTACGCGCGCGAGCAGGGAGGGGTGTTCGCGGATCAGGCACGCGAGGCGCTGGTGGCCGTGCCAGACACGGTAGCGCGCCAAGCGCTCTTCGAGTCTATTTCGTACGTGATGGAGCGACACGCATAATGCCCCCGCGGGCGGCGACGAGGCGAGGAACGGTATTTCATGCCATCGTTCTGGCGAGTGGTTTCATCACCGGAGGGTTGCTGACACAGGTAGCACGGAAATTTCTTCCGCCGGGCGCGGCAAAGGAATTCTTCACGACCGGTGTGACACCATCCGTTGGACCGCTCCCGCTCGACCTGGTCATCATCAAGCTGGCGCTCGGCCCTATTGCTCTCGACGTATCATTGCTCAGTCTGGCCGGCGTCTTGCTCGCCTACCTGATTGCGCGTTCGCTCTTCTAGGAGATATCCGACATGTTAGGCAATCTTGGCTTCCCGGAGATCATGATCATTCTCGTGATCATTCTTCTCCTCTTCGGCGCGAAGCGTATTCCGGAGATCGCTGGGTCCATGGGAAAAGGCATCAAGGAGTTCAAGAAGAACATCAACGAAGCCACTCGAGACATCGACACTGGCCCGCCGCGGTACGACAATCGGCTCAATCAGTCTGACATAGATCGGCAACCGCCTATGCGTGAGGGCGAACAGGATGCACGCCCGCAACCGAAGCGGCTGATCTAGCACGTATCTGTTTCGCGATTGAGACAGGTATAAAAAAAGGCCGCGCTTTCGAGCGCGGCCTTTTCATCGGATGGCCATTACTGAGTCGATTGCCGGTTAGCCATCTCGATCTCTTTCCGGCGATCAACCAGCTTCGCAGAGTCTCGAAGATTCTGGAGGAAATCGCGAACCCTCTGCTGGCGCAGCTGCTGAGTGACCTGTACACGCTGCGCCGATTTCACTTTCTCCCACTGAGAGCGGTCCTGGAGAGTCCGCTTGTCGACGCGCTCGACGAAGATTCCATCGTAGATACGGATGGGTGGGCTGACGGTGCCGAGGGGCAGCGAGAACGCGGCGCCGATGGCCTGATTCAGCCGGCCGATGCCAGCCGCACCACCCACACGCGTGAAGGCCGGGCTCTGAACAACCTGTAAACCAGCCGCTTTTGCTGCCTCTTCAAGGGAGGACCGCGATGCCTGCACGGCGAATTGCTGGGCCCTCGGCATCAGCTTGTCGAGCTTCTTCTGAATGGCGAGAACAGCGATAATCTCCCGTTTCGCCTGATCGAGCGATGGGATCCCGCCTTGCGTCAGTGAGTCCAGGCGTCCGAGGTAGTAGCCGTCCTCGGCGTCGAACAAATCGCTCGTCTCGCCGACCTTCGCTCCCTGAAACGCCCACGGTCCGATGCTGGGGATGAATTTGCCGTCGATCGTCAGCGCATCCGTTTCGAGAACCGAAGCACGTTTGATCGGCAACCCGAGCTTGCGCGATGCATCGTCCAGCGCTGTGGGCTTGTCAGACGACGCAGCGAGCCGTGCCAGCTCGTCCGCCCTGCGATCGGTTGCTGTCGCGGCAGAATCACTTTGCCTGATCGGCAGCAGAATGTGACGCACGGCAATCGTGTCGCCCTTTCGCTCATCTACCTTGATGAGGTGATATCCAAAGGCAGTCAAAACCGGCTGTGAGAGCTCGCCTGCCGGCAGCGCGTAAGCCGCATCCTCGAACTGGGGAACGAAACGTCCGCGTCCGCCCCTCCCGAGAAATCCGCCATTCGCCGCTGAGGCAGAATCTGACGATTCCGCCTTGGCGAGGTCCTCGAATTTCTCGCCCTTTACTATACGGTCCCGAAGCGAAAGGAGTCTGGCTCTGACGGCAGCAGTGTCGGCAGCGGTCACAGTGCGCGGAATCGCGATCACCGACACCACCGCGCGCGCGGGTCGCTCGAAGTCCTTCTTGTTCTGGTCGTAAT
>DATAIM010000107.1:0-7550 GCA_036262655.1 Gemmatimonadaceae bacterium
CTCGGCGTGCCGAGCCGCATGAACGTCGGACAGATTCTAGAGACTCACCTCGGCTGGGCAGCGAGGCTCCTCGGCTTCTATGCGAAGACTCCGGTCTTTCAGGGAGCCAACGAGCGCGAGATTGGTCTTCTGCTCAAGCTCGCGGCAGTGACCTGGGTGCGGAACGCGCTCGACCTGCGCGCTCCCGGTGTCACGATCAGCGACGAGGAGATTCGGGGTATCATCGCCGATACGCGTCACGACCTGACCGGGGAAAGCGAGCGGGTGGAGCTTCTCGCAGATGCGACGATCAACGATCTCGCGAAGCGTGGCGTGTCGCCCGAGACGCGCGATGTGTTCAACCGTATCCGTGAGTTCGTCACGGCTGCGGCGAAGGAGCTGGCGGAGCGTGAGTACGCGGAGCTCGACAACCAGATCGCTTTCCATCGCGGATCGGAGGAAGGCGACGAGGAGACACCGGCCGTCAAGCAGCAGTATCGCTCAGCAGCTACCCAGGTCGAGAAGCGCCGTGAGGCGGACGAGAGCTCGGTTCTCGGCGGCCTCGAGCTTCCGGCTCTTGCCGCGTCGCTCGGGAAAAAGTCTGACATCGACGTCGACCTCGCGGCAGCCGAGCTGATGCGTCTGGCCGGAATTTCGGCGGGCGGCAAGGTTCGGCTTCGTGACGGAAGAACGGGCGAGACATTCTCGAACCCGGTTACCGTCGGCGAGATCTACATGCTGAAGCTCTCGCACCTGGTGGACGACAAGATTCACGCGCGATCGATTGGACCGTACTCGCTCGTCACGCAGCAGCCGCTCGCAGGCAAGGCGCAGTTTGGCGGCCAGCGGTTCGGAGAGATGGAAGTATGGGCGCTCGAGGCGTATGGAGCGGCGCACACACTTCAGGAGATTCTGACTGTGAAGTCGGACGACGTGAACGGCCGAAGCCGCGTTTACGAGGCGATCGTGAAGGGTCAGAATCTTCCCGAGCCGGGTATTCCGGAGTCGTTCAACGTGCTCGTGCAGGAACTGAAGGCGCTCGGAATACACGTGAGCATGGGAGCGAACGTGTCGAGCGGATATGGGCTGGGCAACAATGGCTCCGGCAACGGCAACGGTACCGGGAGCGAGGAGTAATTAATGATTGATTTTCGCAGCTCGCGCGAAACCCGCGCGTCTTCGTTCGATTACATCCAGGTCCGCATCGCCTCGCCCGAGGAGATGCGCGGACCGAAGGATCCAAAGGAGCGCGAGCGACTCGAGATGTCGGGTCTCCGCACATGGTGGTCGTGGGGCGAGGTACTGAAGCCCGAGACGATCAACTACCGCTCCTTCAAGCCGGAGAAGGATGGTCTCTTCTGCGAGCGGATCTTCGGACCGGTAAAGGACTGGGAATGCCATTGCGGCAAATACAAGAGAATCCGTTATCGCGGAGTCATCTGCGACCGATGCGGCGTCGAGGTGACCCTTGCTCGCGTTCGTCGCGAGCGCATGGGCCACATCGAGCTCGCCGTACCCGTTGCCCACATCTGGTTCTTCAAGACTCTCCCGAGTCCGATGGGAAACCTGGTGGACCTGACGCTGCGCGATCTCGAGAAGGTCGTGTACTACTCGAACTACGTCGTCATCGAGCCGGGCGACCAGGAAGTCTCGCAGAATGAGCTGCTTGACGAAGACCGTTACCTCGAGCTGAAGCAGAAGGCGAAGGAAGAGGGCGACAACGCTTTCCTCGCCGACATCGGTGCCCCGGCGGTTCGTGAGCTGCTGAAGCGCATCGACGTTGACAAGGTTGCCGCCGAGCTTCGCGCCGGCCTCGTCGACGAGGGCTCGCAGCACCGAAAGAAGCAGATGCTGAAGCGCCTCAAGGTCGTCGATGCATTCCGTAACTCCGGAGACTCGGGCAACACCCGGAACAAGGCCGAGTGGATGATCATGGACGTGATCCCGGTGATTCCGCCGGATCTGCGCCCGCTGGTTCCGCTCGATGGTGGCCGCTTCGCGACCTCCGACCTGAACGATCTCTATCGCCGGGTGATCAACCGCAACAACCGGTTGATGAAGCTGATCTCGCACCGAGCGCCGGAAGTGATTCTCCGCAATGAAAAGCGAATGCTTCAGGAAGCCGTGGATGCGCTGTTCGACAACGGCCGCCGCTCGAAGGCGATCCGCGGCCGCGGCAAGCGTCCTCTGAAGTCGCTGTCCGATATGCTGAAGGGCAAGCAGGGCCGCTTCCGTCAGAACCTGCTTGGAAAGCGGGTCGATTACTCGGGTCGCTCGGTCATCGTCGTCGGTCCCGAGCTCAGGCTGCACCAGTGCGGATTGCCAAAGGCGATGGCCTTGGAGCTCTTCAAGCCGTTCATCATTCACAAGCTCGTCGAGAAGGGAATCGCCGAGACGGTGAAGCGCGCCAAGAAGATCGTTGAGAAGGAATCTCCCGAGGTGTACGAGATCCTCGAAGAGATCATTCGCGATCACCCGGTGCTGCTGAATCGTGCACCGACGCTTCACAGACTTGGCATCCAGGCTTTCGAGCCGGTGCTGGTCGAGGGCAAGGCCATTCGTATTCACCCGCTCGTCTGCGCGGCATTCAACGCCGACTTCGACGGTGACCAGATGGCCGTGCACGTTCCGCTTTCATTCGAGGCGCAGCTCGAGTGCCGCCTGCTCATGCTGTCATCGAACAACATTCTGAAGCCGTCCGACGGCCGTCCCGTCGCGGAGCCGAGCCAGGACATCGTGCTCGGGTGCTACTTCGCGACGAAGGCGCCGAGTGATTTCGACCGGGTCTTCCAGCCAACACCGGCAGGCAAATCCGCCGTCAGACGTTTCAGCGGAATCGCGGAAGTCGAAGTTGCGATCGCGCAGGGCAGGGCGACGTACCAGACGCCGATCAAGTACTGGGTCAATGATTTCGAGGGCGCCCGCTGGGTCGACACGACCGCCGGCCGCGCCATGTTCAACGCGATCATTCCCCCGGAGCTCGGATATCAAAACCGTGATATGAAGAAGAAGGCGCTTGGCGAGCTGGTCTTCGAGTCATATCGGAGAACAGGTCTCAAGGGCACGGTTCCATTTCTTGACCGCCTGAAGGAATTCGGATTCCGCAACGCTACACGCGGAGGAATCTCGATCGGCATCGAGGATCTGCACATTCCGGCCGAGAAGGAGCCGCTGCTGCAGGAGGCGACGGAGCGCGTCGAGCGTTTCCAGCGCGCTTACCAGACCGGTAACATCACGAACGGCGAGCGCTACAACAAAGTCATTGACACCTGGACTCACGCCAACTCCGACATCGCCGACGCGATGGTCCGCGCGATGGCGAAGTCGAACGACGGGTTCAATCCGGTGTTCATGATGTTCGACTCCGGCTCGCGTGGATCACGCGACCAGATCCGTCAGCTCGCCGGCATGCGCGGACTGATGGCGAAGCCGCAGAAAAAGCTCACGGGAGGTATCGGCGAGATCATCGAGAGCCCGATCAAGTCGAACTTCCGCGAAGGTCTCTCGGTGCTCGAATACTTCATCTCGACGCACGGTGCACGAAAGGGTCTCGCCGATACTGCGCTCAAGACTGCCGACGCGGGATATCTGACGCGTCGTCTCGTCGACGTCGCGCAGGACGTGACGATCACGGAAGAGGACTGCGGCACAATCCTCGGCCTGGAAGTCGGCGCCCTCAAGGAAGGCGAGGACATCATCGAGCCTCTCGCCGAGCGAATTGTCGGTACCGTTGCAGCCGAGGATATCGAGGATCCACACGAGACCGATCAGTCTGGCCGTCGCACATTGATGGCCGAGGCTGGCCAGCTCATCGATGAGGACATGGCCAGGGCGATCGAGGAATCGGGAATCGAGACCGTTCGCATTCGTTCCGTGCTCACGTGCGAAGCGAAGCGCGGGCTCTGCCAGATGTGCTACGGACGCAACCTGGCCACTATGTCGATGGTGGACAAGGGAGAGGCAGTCGGCATCATCGCCGCGCAGTCCATCGGAGAGCCGGGCACGCAGCTTACACTGCGTACGTTCCACATCGGTGGCACGGCAGCTCGTATCGCCGAGCAGACGGCCAGAAAGTCGAAGGTCGACGGGACCATCGAGTATGGAGACCGGCTCATCAGCGTCACTAACGCAGACGGACTCCAGATCGTCACGTCGTACGAGGGTGAGCTCACAATCCGGACTTCACAGGACAACAAGATCGGCGCGCGGCTCCAGGTACCCCTCGGAGCGACGCTGATGGTGAAGGATGCGGAGGAGGTCAAGAAGGACCAGATCATCTTCACATGGGACCCCTATTCGAACCCGATCATCTCCGACGTGGAGGGAACGATCCGCTTCGTGGATCTCGTTCCCGACGAGTCGGTGTCGGAAGAGCTCGATGAGCTCACCGGGCTTCGCCAGACGGTCGTCATCGAAGACCGCGAGAAGAAGCTTCATCCGCATATCGAGATCTGGGAGACGAAGGGCGCGAAGGAAAAGCGTCTCCGCGACTTCGTCATTCCTGTGGGCGCACAGCTCACGGTGGAGGATGGACAGCGTATCACGGCTGGAACCATTCTCGCCAAGGTCAGCCGCGAGGCTTACAAGACTCGCGACATCACGGGCGGTCTGCCGCGTGTCGCCGAGCTCTTCGAGGCGCGGAAGCCAAAGGATCCGGCGACTGTATCGGAGATCGACGGCATCGTGCGGTTCGGCGAGATCAAGCGTGGCAAGCGCGAGATCTTCGTTCGCCCGTCGAAGATTGTCGGAACGCAGGCCGTTCCCGATGATCAGGCCGAGGAACACACGTACGAGGTCGGTGCCGGCAAGCACCTCCGGGTGCACGAGGGAGACCGCGTGCGTGCCGGAGATCGTCTGTCGGAAGGGCCGGTCAATCCGCACGATATTCTCCGGATCAAGGGTCCGCGTGCTGTGCAGGAGTATCTGCTCAACGAAGTGCAGGAGGTCTACCGACTGCAGGGTGTGAAGATCAACGACAAGCACATTGGCGTGATCGTGCGGCAGATGCTTCAGAAGGTGCGGGTTCTCGAGTCGGGGGAGACGCCCTTTCTCGAGGGCGAGCACGTCGACAAGCAGAACTTCCGCGATGCAAACGAGAGGGCGAAGAAGAAGAAGGACATGCCTGCGACCTCGGAGCCCCTGCTTCTCGGAATCACAAAGGCGAGTCTCACGACGCAATCGTTCATCTCGGCCGCTTCGTTCCAGGAAACGACAAGGGTTCTGACCGATGCCGCGATCCGTGGCGCGAGGGACGAGCTCATGGGGCTCAAGGAGAACATCATCATCGGTCACCTGATTCCTGCTGGAACCGGTATGTATCGTTACCAGGAAGTGGATATCGAAGGCGCGCCACTTCCGCCGGAGCCGGAGATTCTGCCGGAGCCGAGCATCGCGGAGATTCTCGCGGAGCCGGACCTGGAGGAGGAGCTGTTGCCGAAGGCAGGGGCACTCCCGAAGATGTTCTCTCTCGACGACGAGTAGGACGGGCGCCGGGCATTTGAAAAAGAGGGAAGCTGGAACAGGGAGGGGAGAGCAGATGCTCTCCCTTTCGTGTTCAGGACGGTCTTGTGGGCAGATGCGGCGGGCGATTGTACATTCATCGCCATGAAGCAGCAGACCCCGTTTCGTGCGATTCGTGTGCGTGCGCGCGAGTCGTGGCGAAAGCTCACAATGAGTGCCGTCACTGCATTGCTTCCGGGATCAACCGGGGCAGCGTCGGAATCGCTCGGCTCCTGTACACGTCCACGGCGCGTCCTTTTCGTACGCTACGAGAAGATTGGCGATTTGCTTCTGGCCTGTGGCGCTATCCGCGCGATCGCGGAATCCTCAGCCAGTACGACAGTCGACGTGCTGGCCGCTCCGGAGAGCGCACCACTGTTGCGCGACAATCCATTCGTCCGGCGGGTATTCACCTTCGACCGGCATGCGTGGTGGACCTGGCCTGCGCTCTGGCGGAGGCTTCGCGCTGAGCACTATGACATCGTCGTGGATGGTCGGATCAACCCCGAGCGCTACTTCGGCACGACCCCTCTTCTGCTGGCCATGGCAGGGGCGCCGGTGCGAATCGGTGCAGCAGGCGAGGGTCGCGAGCGTGTGTATACTCACATGGTTCCGGTTGACCCGAATGCGCATTTCGCAGAACAGTCGATCTCGGTAACGAGGGCGTTCGGGATCGATCCGTCGACTGTGGATATCACACCCAGTATTTACCTCAGGTCCGAGGAGCGGTCCGAGGCAATAAGTCGGTGGATGACCGCCGGAAGCTGCCCTGATGCGGCGCGAATCCTGGTCAACGTCTCGGCTGGCGGGCCACGCCGACTCTGGCCCGACGATCGGTACATCACTGCGGTTCGCAGCGTGCGCGCGCTCCTGCCCGACGCAACCATCATGTTGATTGGCTGTCCAGCTGATTCCGCTCGAATCAATCACATAGCCGCCGCATCGAGTGCCGTTCATATCCCGACGCGCGGAATTCGGGAGGCTGCGGCTCTCGTTGCGAATTGTGACCTGGTATTCACGCCCGACACGGCCATCTCACACATTGCCGGCGCTCTTGGCGTTCCGGTCGTGGTGATGATGACGAGCGTTCCGGAAGCGCGAATGGTCTATTCGCCCGATGCGTTCAAGCCCATCGGATGCGCGGCGACGATTGTGCGGGGGCCAGGGCCATGGCTGAGTGACCTCGGGTGCGAGCCCGTGTGTGCGGCGCTGGAGACTGCGCTCGATTCCCTGGCAGCCCGGGCGAACCAGTCGCGCGAGGCAGTTCGTTCTTGAGGAAGTCGCGGCCCCTCAAGCGCCGCATTCATACCGCATTCCACCACTCGATGATGCGGCTCCTCACGCGGCTTCTGAAACGCACGCGAGAGAGCGATTTACAGAAGCTCTCATCCAATCTCCCGCTGCGATCGCTTTTTATCCGGTACGAGCGGATCGGAGATCTCCTCATGGCCACGCCGGCTATCCGCGCGATCGCCGAGTCGCGCGAAGGCAGCACTGTCGACGTTCTCGCGTCGCCGGCGAATGCGGCGGTTGTCGAGGGGAATCCACGGGTGCGGCGCATTGTTCTGTTTTCAAGGCCGGCGTGGTCGACGTATCCCGCACTCTGGTGGAGATTGCGTCGCGCGCGCTACGACGTGGTCATTGATGGCCGCGTCAACCCGCAGCGCATCACCGGGATCACGCCACTCCTCCTGCTGATGACTGGCGCCCGGATTCGCATTGGTGCCGCCATCGAAGGCAAGGAATCGCTGTACACTCACCGCGTACCTGTCGATCGCTACGCCCATTTTGCAAGACAGACACTAAGTCTTGCGCGGCCCTTCGGAGTGGATGTCGACGCGGTCGACCTCCGGCCCGAGATTTATGTCACTTCAGCCGAGTGCGCGCGGGCAAAGGGACTCTGGGCAAAGCTTGTTTCAGACGACGCGTCGCCGCGCCTTATCGTGAACATTTCGGCCGTCGGTCCGCTTCGCCAGTGGCCCGATGAGCGATATGCCTATGTTGTCCGAGGTTTTCTCGGGCGCTATCCGAACGCGACGGTGGTCATCGTTGCGACGCCATCGGAGGCGAAC
>DATAIM010000108.1:0-2930 GCA_036262655.1 Gemmatimonadaceae bacterium
GACGTGCTCGATCTCCAGAGCGAGCTGGCAGCCTCAGTCACGCGCGAAGTAAGCGCGCAGCTCGCGCCGGAGCAGCCGGCTCACGTCGAGGATCGGCCAGCGGTCATCCCGGAGGCGCATCTCGAATATTTGAAGAGCCGACATTCATTCTTCTCCGGTTCTCCGCAGGCGATTGAGGTTGCATTGCGGCACGCGCGACGCGCGCTCGAGATGGATCCTCAATCCGCGCTGGCGTGGTCAGCGGTCGCCGACAGCCTGATGTTCCGCGCAATCCGCGGTGCATCGGCTGCGCCGGAGGCGGCGGTGGAAGCCATGGCTGCGGCGAAGAAGGCGCTGGCGATCGATGCATCACTCGCAGAGCCACACTTCTCTGTAGGGATGATCAAGTCCGTGACTGGCGATGTGGCCGGAGGAATGCGGGAGTTCATGAAGGCAGTGGAGCTCAATCCGGGAATGGCTCCCGCACACAATCTGCTCGCGCGGACGTTTTATGCGTTCGAGCGTCATGCAGAGGCCGTGGAGTCAGGGCTCAAGTCAGTGAGCCTCGACCCGCTTTCGAGCATGATGCGAGTCGGATTGGGAGACCTCTATTATTTCGGAAGGCAATACGAGAAGTCGGTCTTCCACTATCGAATGGCTATCGAGCTCGATTCGCGCGGCGACGCGGCGTACACCGGCCTCGCGCGATCTCTCGAGATGCTCCGGCAGTTCGACGAAGCACGAGAACGCTACGAGACGGGGCGGGTGCTCTCCGGCGGTGTAGCGGGTGCGTCGTTTGGCCTTGCACATGTCGAGGCCGCTGCGGGGAATGAGACCGGCGCGCGTGAGATGCTGCGGCAGCTTATCGAGGAGCGCTCGTCGAAGATTGTTTCTGCCTGGGGTATCGCCGTCCTGTGCGCGAGTCTCGGCGATGTGGATGACGCATTTCACTGGCTCGATGTGGCAGTCGCAGAGAAAGCATCGGGATTGATGATGCTGCGAGCTCATCCGCGGCTCGATCCATTACGAGGGGATCCCCGCTACTCTATGCTCGTGAGAAAGCTCAACCTCGATGACGCCAGCTTCGCAGCCGCAATGAAGAGCGATTTCGATTGGCGGTCGCGGCCAGGCTGAGCCAATATTTGTCCAGCGGCTGAGTTCCGGACGATCCTCTACTCAGGAGTCAACATGGCGCAGCGCATCCGGCGGTTCGGTATTGGACAGACGGCGAAAATGCTTGGGGTTCTTTACGCACTGATTGGTGTCGTTCTCATTCCGATTTTCATCATAGCCACCTCGTTCACGCCGGGCGGGTCGACTTACGGAATGGGATTCGCGATCGCGTTACCGCTTCTATACGGCATAATCGGATTCGTGTTCACCGCGATTGCGTGCGCTATCTACAACATGGTGGCCGGCTGGATCGGAGGTATCGAGGTAGAGCTCGCAGAACCTGCCGCCTGACCGCAAGCCTGGGCCTCGCCGCCTTCTGGCGGCTGGGCTCAGGGAAGCGAGCAGCGTAGAGTCAACCGGCACGGAGATAGACGGTCTGTCCAATTGACAGGCGGCCGATACCGGTGACCGTGCCGTATACTCCGGCAGTGTTCCCGTTTGCGCGTACCACCGCCCTCAGCACTTCCGGATCACCCATGCCAGAGTCGGGATCGAAATTTACCATCGAGCACCGAACGTCCCGCATCGTTACTGCGATTTCGCCCGTGTTGTCGCCTTCTCCGAAAACGAGCGTCCCGCCGACCCAGTTGTTCTCCTGAAAGGGTAGCGATTGCAGCAGCCGCACTGCGACATTCGGCCGGAAGCGCCGCACATCGCAGCTCGCGCCGGATAATCGAGCGATCTCCGCTACGGTTTCGAGCGAGATTACCGACATGCTTGTCTCGTCGAATATTCCCTGCCTCAAGTGCGTCATCTGTACTGGTGCGCCGTGGCGGCGTTCGACCTCCGCGGCAAGCTGCTCTCCAAAAATGGGCAAGCATTCCCCATCAGGCGTGCGAACGTGAGTGGGCATGGCATCCCTGGCACCGTCGTGAGGGCGCTGAGGCTCGAATAGCAGGAGGGTGGGAAGCTTCGTGGCTGACAGCCAGGGGAATCCGCTCTCGTCAGCAAGGCGGCGGAATGCAAGGCGGCGATCGCCCTGAACGCCGTGCCAGCCCATTTCAGCGGTGTTCAGTTCCTCACCCTTCATCGACTTCACGGGATACCTGAAGATGGCCTCCACGTTCCCGAGCGGAGTAAGCATGTACTGTCCTCTGCTTAACGGCTCGCCGTGCTCGATATCTGAAGCTGGCTCTTCCCGAGCTTGTCGCGGTCGCGCATGAATACCTCGAGTCCTCCACTCGCAGTGGTCCTCGAGTACCCCGCGACAAGCTGTGGCTGATACTTGTCGAGCTCGAACCTGAAAGGATCCGCGGGATCGAGCTCGGTGATAAGCATGTCCGCATCGAGCATCATGAGCTTGCCAAAACGGAGCGTTCCACCCTTGTAGTACATGTAGTTCCTCTGCGACGGGTCGGGTGTCGGTGCGAGTCGCGTATCACCCGAAGCTCCAAATGTCTGCACTACCTGAGCACCCTCGACTCGAACCGACGTGACCCGTCCCGCGATCTGAGGCGGTGGCAGAATGGCGGTCGGGTCGAGAAAGATGTCGTTGCCCTTGAGTGTCGCTCCCTTCGCTTTCTTCAGGTTGATTACTTCGTCGAGCGCGAGACCAAGGCCGTGCATCAGCTTGTCGACGTGAAGACCCATGATCTCCGTGCGAGTCGGATGGATTTTGATCCGGCCATCCGGCGTCACCGACAGCGCTGCCCGGATCTCGAAGGGCATCGAGACCACCTTGTGGAGCGTTCCTTTCTGAATGATCTCAGATCCCGCGGTGGAAACCCGAATGTTCCTTAGTGGCGCACCCGGATAATTGAAGACGTACTTGTTGAGGA
>DATAIM010000109.1:0-9068 GCA_036262655.1 Gemmatimonadaceae bacterium
CGAGAAGGTTTACACGATCTCTCTCTTCTTCTTCTCTGCCGTGTCGTGGCTGATGATCTCGTGGACCGATGATCCCGACGGCCCGAAGGCAGAGAGAAAGCTGATCCTCGTCGCTTACCTCCTTGGTCTTGGATACGCGAATCACCCCGCTGGATTCCTCGCGCTTCCCGCGGTGGGAGTCGCGATTCTCGTACGACGGTGGCAGACGCTTCTCAACTGGCGCCTCCTCGTGAAAGGGCTTCTGGTCCTCTGTCTCGGTCTGACCCCGTTCATTTATGAGCCGATACGAGCTGCGTATTTCCCTCCCCTGAACGAGGGCGAGACTACTGCATGTGTGGAGAAACTCGAGGTATCCTGCACGTTCAGCGAGCTGACGAAGAAGCGGCTGATGGACAACATCAACCGCGAGCAGTACGGCAAGAAGCTGGAGCGTGGAGCTCCGTTCACTGCACAGGTTGGAATGTGGTGGCTGTACTTCAAGTGGCAGTGGCTTCGCGACGCGTACAATGAGAATACCGCCCTTCAGGCGATCCTGGCGGTCCTCTTCTTCTCGCTCGGTCTTGCGGGAGGATGGGTTCACTGGAAATACGATCGCCGAACGTTCTGGTATTTCGGGCCGCTCATGTTCACGCTGACGCTGGCTCTCATCTACTACATGAACTTCAAGTACGGCTGGTCACAGGCTCCGGAACTTGCCGACAGCGTGAACCGTGAGGTTCGCGACCGCGATTATTTCTACATCTGGAGCTACTCGGCGTGGGGTGTGTGGGCGGCACTCGGGCTCGTCTATGTGTGGCAAACAGTGGCCGAGCTTCTCGACCGATCGGGTGGAGATGCTGCCGACCGTGCTGGCCATGCGAGCAGGCGCGCGTGGCTGCTCGCGACTCCCATCCTGCTCGTCGCATGCGCGCCGCTCATCGGCAACTGGAACGCTGCGTCACATCGGGGTGACACGTTCGCAGCCGACTGGGGCGCGGACATGCTCAACTCCGTCGAGCCGTACGGCATCCTCATCACGAACGGCGACAACGACACGTTCCCGTTGTGGTACGCACAGGAAGTCGAAGGAATCCGACAGGACGTCCTCGTTCTCGTGACGTCATACCTGAACACTGACTGGTTCGTTCGTCAGGTAATCCGGCGACCGGTCCGCGAGTATGACGCGGCAAAGGGCCCTGCGATCTATCGCGGAAACGTCTGGCCGAAGCCTAAGGGGCCGCCGCTGAAATGGACCTACGCCGAGGCAGATGCGCAGCCGGATTACATCGAGCTTCGCGAGCCGCAGATCTTCAAGCAGCGTGACATTACGGTCACGATCCGGCCGGAGCAGCTGTCACAACCCGGATATCTCACACGCGACCAGATCGTCACCCTGACCCTCATCAAGGATGCTTATCCTGACAGGTCGGTGTACTTCTCCACTGGCGGTTACGGGCGGTCACTCGGGCTCGCTCCATACTCCTTGCGACAGGGTCTCGTCGAGAAGCTCGTCGAGAAGCCCATCGTTCCATCCAAGGATACGGTTCAGGTGGGAGACGGGTTCCTCGACGTTCCGACTTCACGCACGCTGTGGACGCAGGTGTACAAGGGGCCAAAGGAGCTGATCGACGAGGGCAACTGGTTCGACAGGCCTTCCTTTGGGATTCCGTATACCTATACGGTTACCGGCTATGTGCTCGCGCAGGCCCTGAAGACAGCGGGACAAACCGCAGAGTCAGCGAGCGTCATGGCCGAGGTGACGAAGATGGCCGAGGCCGCGAGGATAACCGATGTCCTCACGAGCCTTGGTGCGGATCGCTAGCGGAGTATCTCCTCGAATAGCGAGATGGCTCTCGGATCTGCCGACTGCCCGAGCCAGAACAGCGCGGCCTTTCTGACTTCCACGTCGCGATTGTTGCGAGCGACCTGAATCAGCGCGGGAACTGCTTCTCCGTTTCGCCGCTGAGAGAGCGCAAACACAGCGGATTTCTTTACGTCTTCATCTTCGGTTTCCCGCCTTTCAAAGCGCGTCTCAGGTGGTGATATCCTGTCCCCCGCCGCCTGGCCGAGCCAGAAGATCGCCTGCTTGCGTGTGCTCGATGGCCGGTCGTCGTCCCTGGCAATACGAAAGAGCCGCGGCCAGACGACAACGCTGTCAGCGAGCGTCGCCGGCAGGATCGCCTCACGACCGACCGGCCCGTTGTCAGTTGCGGCGAGTATGAGGAGATAGTCGGTCGCTTCACGTGTCGAAACGGCGCCGAGATCCGTCACGCCGGAGACTCCGGTGCGCCAGCTTCCGCCCACGTACGTCCGAAGCTTCACTACCCTGCCATTCTCGACATTGAGCACGAGCCGCACTGGCTTGTGACTGCATTCCTCATCGTAAAGGACATCTTCAGACTGGTCGGACGACCAGTTCATGCGAGTGTTGCCGCCCCGCGAGATGGAATTGCCATATCCACAGACGTCCGCTCGCGGGGCGAACGTGAAGCGAACCTTGCCCGCGCGAACCTGTGAGATGCGTGCCGCCAGACCCTGCGCGTCCGCGCTGGCGGAACTCACCGTCGCAAGCACGACAAGCGCTGCGAGCGACGGAAGCCTCAGGGATTTCATGGTCATCGCGCTCACCTCAGCGGTTGATCATCTCGGAAAGGAAGCCCGCAACGCGCGAGTCCTTCGACTGTCCGAGCCAGAACATCGCTTTCCGGCGTGCTTCTCGATCAGGATCGTTCTTCGCGATGTCCATGAGCTTGTCGAGCGCGGCGCGCTCATGCCGCTGCGAGAATACGAAGATCATCTGGTCCTTCATCTCGCGGTTGTCCATGCGCGAGTACATGCTGGCAAGCTTTTCAATGGAAGCACCACCCTGCCCCGCCCAGAACAGCGCTTTCTTCCGCATCTCGAGTGGCTCGTTGCTGTTCGAGACCAGATCGAGGAGCCATTGGTTGCTTTCCACTGATTTCTGCTGAGACATCGAGAAGATGATCTTGTCCCTCAGCTCTTCACTTCTGATGCGCGAGTACAATCCGCGCAGGTAGTTCTCACCGTCACCGGACCGCCGCTGTCCAAGCCAGAAGATCGCCTTCCCTCGCAGGTCTTCCGGGTTGGCGTCGCTCTCTGCATACGAGCGAAGAATTGGAAATCCTTTCCCGCTCCGGTGTTGAGACAATCCAAAGATCGCCTTGTCCCCGATGTCTTCGTCCCGTGAGGTTTTAAGGATGTCGTCCAGCATGCTGACCGCACGGTCGTCTTCGAGCTGCGACAGCCAGAAGATCGCCTGGCCTCTTACGTCTTTGGGGCGGGCCGAGTTTTTTGCCAGGGCGTACAACGGCTGCGCGGCGTTGATGCTATCCGCCAGCGTGACCGGAAATATCGCTTCGCCGGCCGCTTTGCCCGATTGCGTGTTCGCGACGGTCAGGAGGTAATCCGTCGCGTCCCGCACAGAGACGTTGCCGATGTCGGTTACCCCGGACGTCTGCCGCCAGCGCCCCCCGACGTATGTCTTGATCCTCTCCGGCGCACCAGCTGACATCGTGATTACCACGCGCACCGGGCCCTCGCTGCATTCTCTCTCGTAGATGACGTCCTCCGAGTGATCTGAGGTGAAGGTCGTGCGGCCGTTGTTCGACTTTCTGTTTGGCCCCGTGCTGATCCCGTCGCCGTATCCGCAGATCTCCTCGCGGGCAGCGAACGTGAGTCTCACCTTTCCGTCTCTCACTGCGGAGACGCGGCGCGCGATTCCCTGAGCTTCAGTGCGAGGCGGAACGAGGCAGGCCATGATGACGAGGACGCCTGCCATGCCCGCCGGGTTGATTCGATTTAACATCGTGGGGTTACCTAGCGGTTGATTAGATCGAGAAGGAACTGCTGTACGCGAGGGTCCCGGGACTGGCCGAGCCAGAAAATGGCCTTCTTCCGCAGCTCCGAGTCGCGGTCGTTCTTTGCGATGTCCAGAAGCTTGTCCACAGCCGCGGGATCCTTCCGCTGTGACAGAACGAAGATCACCTGCTCCTTCATCTCGCGGTCGTTGAGCCGATTGTAGAGCGGAACGATCTCGGCTATGCCGACTCCGCTCTGTCCCGCCCAGAACAGGGCCTTCTTGCGAATCTCGACCGATTCACGCGTGTTGGTGACGATATCCATCATCCACTTCTCATTGCCCACTCCGCGGCGCTGTGAGAGTGAGAAGATGACTTTATCCTTGAGCTCTTCACTCGTCAGCCGCGAGAAGAGACTCCGTAGGAACTGCGTGTTCTCTTCGGACGGCCGCTGGCCGAGCCAGAAGATTGCCTGGCCGCGGAGCTCTTCCGACGCCTCGGTGCGCGTGGCGAATTCCCGAAGAATCGCGCTGCCTCGTCCGCTCCTGTGCTGCGAGAGTGCGAACAGCGCCTTGTTCTGAAGCCCTTCGTCTCTCGATGTGCGCAGAATGTCCTGGAGCATGTCGACCGCGCGCTCATCCGGAACCTGGGAGAGCCAGAAGACCGCCTGCTCACGAACTTCCTGGTCCGGATCGTTTCGCGCGACTCTGAGCAGCAGATCCGCAGTCTGCGGAGTGCGTTTCTGCGAGACGAGGAAGACCGCTTTGCTTCTGAGGCCGGCGGAGCATGCATCGCGGCGCTCGAGAACCTTCATAAGGATCGGCATCGCGCGCTCCGCGTCCATCTGGAGAAGCGCGTTCAGTGCTGCGACGCGCTCGTCGTCTTCATCATTTTCGTTTGCGCACGCCGACCTCGCGGAGCCGGTTCTTGTACTTCTGCCCGTGCTGCCAATCTCGCGGTCCGCCATGCGGTCGCGATCTCTTTCGGCCTTCTCGATCTCGCGCTCCCGTTTCTCGACGTCCCGCTCCCGCTTCTCAGCCTCTCGCTCGGCCCGTTCGATCTCGGCGACACTCGTCGTCACTTCGGCGGCGCACCCTTCGTCGCCGCGCCGGGCGAGCTCTCCGCAGATTCGCGTGCGGAGCGCAGACGCATCGCCCTTGGCCACGTTGGGGTACTCTGACTGAAGACGCGCGAGCACACGGCGTGCGCTTCTCAGCTTCTCGGTGCCGCCGATGCGGTACTGCGAGAACGCGAGGTAGTACAGTGCTTCGCCAGTGTACTTCGACGACGGAAACCGCTCCACCAGCCGGCCGAAGATCTCGGCAGCCCGGCTGTAGTCGCTCCTGCTCAGCGCGGCGCGGCCGTCACGATATAGTGAGTCGGCGGGATCCTGGCGGGCGACCGAGAACATCGAAGTCGTCGTAACGCTCGCGGATGCCGGTCCGACCCCCCGCGCCGGCCCGTCCGATACAGGTCCCGCCGTAAAGGCGGCGACCACCACTAGTGCAAACCCTTTCATCATCTCTCCGTTATCTCTCTGGCTGGCCCGCGGGAATCGCGGAGCGCAAGCGTGTCATTACCTGGCCACTCTGAATGCTTCCCTGAATCAGCTCGCGGTCCTGCGCTGCAGCGTCGGGCGAGAGCTGTACTATCTGCGCGAGGACGAGCTCCAGATCCTGGAGAAGCCTTGCGCGCCGCGGGTCGTCGCCCGCGGGTGAATCGAGGAGGAGACGCGTGTTTGACAACAGTCCCTTCGCCCAGCCCGCGAACTGCGCGTCCATTCTCGAGTCACGAGAACCCAGCGAGAACGACGTAAGCAACGCTTCGGCGTCGGCGAGATGCCGCTGTGTCGCCACCTGATAAGTCATGTTCGCGGGTGCTGCGAGCTGTCCGGTACCGTTGGGCCTCACACGATTGTTTGCCACTCGTGTGAGGCTGCCGCTACCGACGACCTGCGGGTTCCGTAGAATTTCCTGTCGCGAGCGCTGCTTCGGCTGGGGACGTACGCGACGGCCCGTAACCGCGGCAGGCGATTCTTCGGGGGCGTCGGTCGGCCGACTGCTCGCAACCGTCAATGGATCGAGCGGGCTCTTCGGCGCATCGACTGGTTCAGCCGGCGACTCGACGGGGGTGCTCGACTGCTGCTCTGTGGGTTGAGTCGCGGCGACGTTCCGCGCAGTTGCGCGCGCGGATCCGTTCGTCCATCGCCCGATGCCGACGCCCGTTGCCAGAAGGAGCATCGCCGCCGCAGCCCATCCAAGCCACGCAACCCGCGGAGCGAAGATGGCCGCCTCGTTCTGCCTCTCGGCAGGGCCCGAGCGAGAATTACCTCCGGTCGTGATATGAAGTCGCGGCATCGCATTCGTCTGCGCGCTGACGATCACATTCCACATCTCATCCTTCGGAGTGGCGGGCGGTCGATTGTAATCGTCCGCTGCTTTCCGGATGAACTCGTCAAAACGCTCGTCTTGTGTCATGAGATCCATTCCCCTTTGAAATCCGCGAGTGCTTCGCGCAGCTTAGCTCTTCCCTGAAAGAGCCTCGTCTTCGACGTTCCGGCAGGAATGCCGAGCGTTGCTCCTATTTCTTCGTGTGTGAACCCTTCGACATCGTGCATCAGGAAAACCGTTCGGTATTTCTCGCTGAGACCGTCGATCGCATTTCTGAGCCGGACCTTGAGATCCGGCTCCGCCTCACGAGCGACTGCTCCAATCGATGCCGCAGCCTCGATGGGCGCCTCTCGGCTGCGTGCGGTTTTCATCTTTCTCAGCCCGTTCAAAGCGACTGAGACGCCGATGGTGTGCAGCCACGTGGCGAGGGAGGACTCGAACCGGAAGTCGCCGATTCGCTCGAACGCTCTGATGAACGTCAGCTGCGTGAAATCGCGTGCGAGCTCGTCCTCACCGGCGAGACGGAAGGCCAGGCGGTAGATGCGATCCACGTGGGATTCGTACAACTCCCGTTGAGCCGCGGGATCGCCATCGACGACCCGTGCTATCAGTTGTCGTTCGCTCACCCAGCCTCGAGCCTCGGGAACCTGTAGTGCCATCATCGCCCCTACTGACACGGGGTCCCCGAAAATGGTTCGGTTCCCTCGTAACGGCGGTCTGACGTGAAGGCCTGGCGCCCGAGGATCCGGACGCCATGCTTACTCGTTCAGGCTAGAAGGCGAGGTGGTTCCAGTTCGCGATTGCGTTGATTGCGAGGGCAAACGATCCCTGCGACTGCCATCGCCACAAGGGCCGAATGCCGAACAGGACCACGTGACCTTTACCGACTGGAGCGTCCACCACCGCGGCACGACCCGCGAGCTCCGAGCCACCGGCAAGGAGGCCCGAAACCAGCAGCGAATCCGCGTTCGAATGGTATCGGAGAATGACTTTTGAGCGCATCGCTTCGCGTGCAGTGACGAGAGCAGGATCGACGCCTGCGTTGTCTGCCGTTGTATCGCGGGGCGTCACCGCCATCACTGGAGCCTGATTGAAATAGATCGGGAAGCTGCCCGCCTCGTAACCGTAAAGAATCGGGCTCTGTGCAGCGACTGGCTGGGCTCTATAAATCCCGCCGCGTGCATTCAGCTGGGTCGTCGTCGTCACACCAACGCTCGTGTTGAATCCCATCTCGATGGGCAGGCGGCTCGAATTTCCGGTGGTGATCAGCAAACCTCCACGTTCGACAAACCGGCGCAGAGCTGCGAGGCCGTCGAAGCCCATTCCCGGACGGATGTCGTCGGTTTCGTCCCATTTCCCGAGATGCGGCGTCGCGGCTGTCTTCTTCCATGGTATCGCGGGGCCGGTCATAGCCCGGCCGTTCACGAGCGCGGTGACCGGGCCGCTCACGTGCGGATACATAACGACGTCGAAGCGGTCGAGAAGGTTGGCCCGGCGAAGCTGCTGGTCCGAGATGTAGGTGTAGGGAATCCCAAGCTGGTCGAATGCGTAACGCACCCATCCTTCGTTCTGTGTCTCGAGCCAGGAGTGCATCAATGCGATGCGGGGGACGGAAACGGCGTGCATCCGCACCCTGATGGGCGACCCTGACATTACACCGGTCAAACCGAGTGCTGCGACGGCGTCCCTGACCGACGCCGACGCGTTCTCGATGACGTACGTCCCGGCGGGATAGGCGACTCGATCAGCCGTGAATGCGGTGTCGGCGACACTCGCGCGAGTGTTGCCGAGCTTCCACGGAAGCACCGCGGAGCGCCAGTCGCCGTTGTGCTTCACGAGGAGCGTGCGTCCGGTTCCACTGACCTCACCGCGAACACTTGCACCACTGGCAAGCAGCTGCATCGGCTGCTTCAGTATGGATGAATCAGCGGCCTTGATCGTCTCGACGTGTCTGAGAGCATCGAGCGTCCAGCCGGTATCGTCGTAGGGCGGAGGATCGTCAGGCTTGTACTTCTGGATAGCGAGGAGAGTGCGAACAGTGGCAGAGTAGGGTTGATCCAGCCGAACGATCCAGTCACCGGCGTGAACCATCGTCGAGGCAGGCTCCATCGCTGCAGACTTCGGCGAAACTGGTCCAGCTCCAGCGGGACGTGACGCGTTCGGACCGGTCGTTATCGTGCGCGCGGAGTCGCTTGTCACAGCGGCCAACCGTGATGCAGAGTCGGACGTCACAGTGGCCGCTCGCATCATCGTATCCGCGGCATTCCCCCTGCGCGGGCTGGCCGCAGTTGCCGAGATGTTTCTGATCCTGAAATCGGAGGTCGCCACATGCACCTCGGATCCCTGCGCGCGGAACAGATTGACCAGATCGGCGGCCTCGGCCGCGTGCCGCTGATTGCGCGGAATGACGAAAGCGTACGGCGCAGAAGTCCGCCCGCGGTCGATCATTCGCTCGGCCTTCGCTACATAGTTGGTGAGGAACGTCGCGCGATGATCGGCGACATACCGGAGAGCGATGAGCGCCCCCGATTCCTGGTAGTTGATGTTGGTCCTGATGCACCATTTGACTCCGTTCACTGGTGGATTGGGGCGATCCCATCTGCGCTCCGTGCTCGACGCGGGGAGTCTCACCATGTGGCAGTCAGCGCCGCGAGACGTGTACGTCTCGTAGAAGCGGCCGATGGAATTGTGCAGATTCGCAACTGCGAGCAGCGTGTAGTTCGGAGCCCAGCCGTCGTAAAAGCCGTGCGTCCACACGCCCGGCAGACCCCGACGCGTCAGCTCGGTGATCTCCTGATACGCGAGCGTGTGCCACTCATCCACTACGATAGGGTCGTACTCGTCGTTGTACGGACCCGTGCCTGTGCTTGTATAGAGAAAC
>DATAIM010000110.1:0-9776 GCA_036262655.1 Gemmatimonadaceae bacterium
CGCGTTAGCGGGTTTCGTTACGGCAGATAACGCCAGAGTGCATCTGCATTTACCGCAAAGAACGCAGGAAATGCAACTGCATTTACCGCCAAGGCCGCCAAGGCCGCCGAGAGCGCCGAGTACTGCAAACAGCATTCAGGATTCAAAACGTACACACTCCCATTCATGCGAAACACAAAACAATAAAATCTGGATCAGACGCGAGAGCGAAATAACGCCTGATCCAGATTTCTCTTTGTGGTTTTAACCAAAACGGGGTTGCAGTTCTCCACGGCCTCGATGGTAAACCGCGCCCCGGTTATATCGAACTAGAATTGAAGCTTGAGCCCGGCCGAAAGCGCGATGTTGTGCGACGTCTTGGCATCGTAATCGATCCCCGCCGCTTCGTTCACATCGAACTTCCCGATGTAATCCTTCGCGAACAGCCGGAGGCCGAGGTTCTGCACGAGCGGAACGTCCACACCCAAACCGGCATTGAACGCCACGTTCGACGCACTCCGGCTAATGCCGGCCACCTGAACGTCGTACTTCATTCCGCCCGCACCCGCCTGAACGAACGGGACAATCGTCCGCTCACCTCGCCTTACGGGCGCACTGAGCTGCAATCCTGCGTCATACAGCCATACCTGGCTCTTCCCGAAGTTGATGCCGCCAAGAATCGGCACACCAAAACGGAGATCCGGCTCCGAGTAGGCAACGTTGCCAACGACGGACAGAGTCGACCCAAGGGGAAGGTTCGCCTGGACCCCAAACACGCTGCCGCTCGAGCTCGTAAGCCGCGTCCCCAGCGGCCCATCGGCGATATCCCCAAACATCATATAACCCGCATAGGGCGACACCGAAGGAGTGGGCGTCTCATCGATAACCGGCATCCTCCGGCCACCTCTGCGCTGAGCGTCCGCGGAACCGCCGGCGACAGCGAGCAGGGTGAGCACCCCAGCAAGGACAAAGCGTCTGTTCATTGAAAAACTCCTGAGAGAGATGAATTGTGGCCTCGCTCAGGAGCATGCCAGGTGCCGATCGGGCTCGAAGCGCTAAGCGCTTGACAGAGACGGTGTTACAGTGACGCGCGGCTCATCCCGCTTCGGTGCATGTCATCCCCGATGGACGATAATGTGTCTATCCTGTCATCTGTGAATGACATCTCCAGCGGGGCTGATTCGCCGAAACTCGAGCTCGAGTGATTCACCCGGCGCCAGCGCCGCCCACCCCGACAACAGCTCGCGGAGACGGCGTCGCATCCGTGAGAGCTCTTCATCAGTGATGGGACGCCGCTCGGGATTGCCGATTCCTTCGAGAACCGCCTCCGTTTCCTCGTTGAACGACTCGGCAGTGAAATCGGAGCCGGGCATCAGATCTCTCTGCAGCCGGCCGACCAGCGCTTCGACGAGATTCGCCTGCGGTGGAAGCGATCTCGCTGCTCCTTTGACAGTGAAGTCATCGATCCCCCAGCCGTCGAGAACGAGGCTGTAAAAAGCGTGGGGGATCCGCAGCTCCGTCTCGACGACGAAATGGGCCATGTCGTGCGTCGGGAAGTAGTCGCCCACCCGCGACCAGGTAGACGACCCATCGGGCCGCGTGCACGACAGCACGCTCGGACCGTCGCGACCCTTGGTGATGTTTATTCGCAGCGAATCGGGCATCAGGCGGCGGTTATAATACTGCGGTTTGCCGGTTGAGACTTACCTATGGTCCCGGCTTGTATCCCGTAGCCGGACTCCCCCTGCGGTTTTTACTGCGTCAGCCGCCCGAGCTCAGATATGGAAGGTTTCCGCTCTTGACTTCGCGCGAGCCGGCCGCGGCCCCGAACGCCACGCTCAAGCCGAACGTAATGGCGGTACCAATCCCGACAATCGGCAGAAATCCGACTACGAGCAGCGCGATCAGATATGCCCCGATCCCGGCGATGATCGGCGTCGTGACCTTGTGAGCGCCTTCGACGAAACGAAGCCTGTCGCGAACGAACTTTTTCGCCGCGCTGTATCCGAAGACCGCGGCTACCGCGGCAATGATAAATGCAATTGTGCTGAAAATCATGAAACCCTCCTGATGCGGTATCCTACGTCCGTCCGGGCTGGAAGTTTCGGGCCGAAAGGGTAATCTCCAGCGATTACGATGACGACACCGATTCCGTCCCGCGTCCAAATCGACGCCGACATCAGCTCGGCCGCGACGCTGCCCGCTAAAGTGTACTCCGATCCGGCGTATTATGCGCTCCAGCAGGATCGCGTTTTCGCGAAAAGCTGGCAATACGCAGCCGACTCGTCGCGCATCAAGGCGCCGGGGCACGTCCTGCCGGTAACGTTGCTCGACGGATGTCTGAGCGAGCCCCTCGTAATCACGTCAGATGATGACGCGCAATTGCGGTGTCTATCGAACGTCTGCACGCATCGCGGCGCAATCGTCGTCGAAGGCGAAGGCCACCTGAAGAGCCTCCGTTGCAGATATCACGGCCGTCGCTTCGCGCTCGATGGATCGTTCGTATCGATGCCCGAGTTCGATCAGACGAAGAACTTTCCAGCGGCGGCGGATTCGCTGCCGGTCCTTCCCCTCGAGAAGTGGGGACCGCTGCTGTTCACGTCGCTGTCGCCGGCCGTAAGCTTCGCCGAGTGGATCGAGCCGGTCAACGCGCGTGTGTCGTGGATGCCGATCGAGGAATTCCGTCGCGATCCTGCAACCTCGCGCGATTATCTGATTGGCGCGAACTGGGCGCTTTACTGTGACAACTACCTCGAGGAGTTCCACATCCCGTATGTCCATGCGGGATTGTCGGAGCAGCTGGACTACAGCTCGTATTACACCGAGTTGTTTCCTCAGGGCTCACTGCAAATGGGAATTGCGCGGGCTGGCGAGCCGGTGTTCGATCTGCCCGCGAATCACCCGGATCACGAAAAGAGAGTCGCCGCTTTCTATTTCTGGCTGTTCCCGAATCTCATGCTGAATTTCTACCCGTGGGGACTGTCGGTGAACGTCGTCGCTCCGCTGGGTCCCGCGCGCACGCGTGTATCATTCGTGTCGTACGTGTGGAAAGAATCGCTGCGAGCCGAGGGAGTCGGGGGAGATCTCCATAAGGTCGAGATGGAAGACGAGGAAGTGGTCGAATCAGTGCAGCGCGGTGTGAGCTCACGACTCTACGATCGCGGCCGCTTCTCACCCCGGCGCGAAGTTGGCACGCACCATTTCCATCACCTGCTGGCTCACTACATGAATCAGGACTGAGCGACAGTCCACGGAGCACGAATGGAGAAGGATGAAATGACTGCAACATCGAAGACGGCGACGTTCGGAGCGGGATGCTTCTGGGGAGTCGAAGCAGCTTTCCGCCAGATCCCCGGAGTTCTCTCGACGCGAGTCGGGTATCTCGGTGGAACTCTGGAGAATCCGACCTATCGCGACGTCTGCACCGGACGCACGGGCCACGCTGAGGTCGTCGAGGTGACTTACGATCCATCGCGTATCACCTACGACGATCTGCTGACCGTGTTCTGGGAGAATCATGATCCTACCACTCTCAACCGCCAGGGCCCTGATGTCGGCGAGCAATACCGCTCCGCAATTTTCTACCGGGACGACGAGCAGAAGGAGCTGGCGCTCGCTTCAAAGGAGGAATGGGATCGAAGCGGCAGATTCCGGCGCCCGATCGTGACGGAGGTCACCCCTGCCTCGGCGTTCTACGAAGCGGAAGAGTACCACCAGCAGTATCTCGAGAAGCGCGGTCTGGCGAGCTGTCACATCGGCTGATGAAGAGACGCGACTTTCTTCGCGCTGGCGCACTCGGAGGCGCAGCGGCATTCATCCCCGGCTCGGCTAATGCGTTCCCGGCGGGGAGCGGAGAGGGTGAGGCAACCGTCTCGGATACAGCGTTCGAGCTCGAGGAAGCGACGGTCGCCGCCCTCCAGCGCGACATGATCTCCGGCAGGCGTTCAGCGCGGTCAATCGCCGAGGATTACATCGAGCGTATCGAATCGCTCGACAGAAAGGGACCGGCGCTCCGAGCCGTGATCGAGATCAATCCCGATGCGATGTCGATCGCCGCAGCTCTCGACAAGGAGCGGAAGGAAAGGGGCTCGCGCGGTGCGCTGCATGGTATTCCGGTTCTCATCAAGGACAACATCGACACCGCTGACAGAATGATGACTACGGCGGGCTCATATGCGCTCGAGGGATCTACCCCTTCGAGAGACGCTTTCATCGTTCGCCGTCTTCGCGACGCGGGCGCTGTAATCCTCGGAAAAACGAACCTGAGCGAATGGGCGAACTTCCGATCCACGCATTCCACCAGTGGCCGGAGCGGCCGGGGTGGGCAGGCGCGAAACCCATATGTTCTCGACAGGAACCCTTGCGGGTCGAGCTCGGGGTCGGGCTCTGCAGTCTCCGCGAATTTCTGCGCTGTCGCCGTGGGTACTGAGACGGACGGCTCGATCGTTTGTCCGGCGTCAGCGAACGGCATCGTGGGAATCAAACCGACGCTGGGACTCGTCAGCAGATCAGGCATCATCCCGATCGCGCACAGTCAGGATACGGCGGGTCCGATGACGAGGACGGTGACGGACGCAGCGATTCTTCTCAACGCCCTCGCCGGCGTTGACAGTCGTGACTCGCTGACTGGGTCGAGTCGCGGAAAATCGCGCCCGGACTATACGAGGTTCCTCGATGCAGCTGGATTGAAGGGAGCGAGGCTCGGTGTCGCGAGGGCGAAGTTCTTCGGTTACAGCGACGCCGCGGACAAGCTCGTCAACGAAGCCATCGATCTGATGAAAGCGCTGGGGGCGGTGATCGTCGACCCTGCTGACATTCCCAACTCGGGGAAGTTCGACGATACGGAGTTCGAAGTTCTCCTGTACGAGTTCAAGGCGGATCTGAATTCATACCTGGCCTCCCGCGGCGGCAATCCGCGCGTGAAGTCTCTCGCCGACATCATCGACTTCAATGAGAAGGACAAGGCGAGAGAGATGCCGTTCTTCGGGCAGGAGATCATGATCATGGCTCAGAAGAAAGGGCCGCTGACTTCGAAGAAGTACAGGGATGCGCTGGCGCACAATCACCTCATGTCGCGCGCGCAGGGGATCGACGCTGTGATGACGAAACACCGCCTCGACGCGATCGTTGCCCCGACTGGGAGCCCTCCGTGGCCGACTGACCTGATAAATGGGGATCACTTCACCGGGGCGAGCTCCACCCCCGCGGCTGTCGCCGGATATCCGAACATCAATGTTCCCGCGGGGTTCGTGAGCGGGCTTCCCGTCGGCATCTCGTTCTTCGGTCGCGCCTGGAGCGAGCCGAAGCTGATCTCGATTGCTTACGCGTACGAACAGGCGAGCCGTCACCGCCGTCCTCCGCGCTTTCTCGCTACTCTTACGTAAAAAGGTCTGCCTGCGGGGCCTTGACCGCAGGCAGGCGGAAGGCAACTGCCATTTACCGCAGAGAACGCAGGGTAACCATTGATCCTGGTGCGGGAAACGCATAAACACCGAAAACCGGCAATTACTGGAACGGAATACGCATAGAGTCTTCCCAAAGGCGCGCACGCCTTCATGCTTGCGCACTGCGACTTCAAAGGAGACACGGAAATGCGCACTACAGTCAGACACTTATTCGCTTCGGCCCTCGTTATCGGCGGCTGCGCGCTCGCGGCACCGGCCGGAGCTCAGGGCAACTCGGATAAAAGCGAGATGAAGGCCGAGCACAAAATGCACAAGGCAATCCAGAAACATGACCAGCGAGTCGATTCCCGGAGGGCTGCGCGCCGGCATGCGGCTGTACGTCGAGCCCGTGTGCTGTGCGAGGATGGCGTATGGGTCGTGAGAGAAACGAACGCGTGCGTCAGTCGCGGCGGCCTGGCCGCCCGACAGGGGAACTACGGAACTACGCCGCGTGCATCAGATCGCGCCCGCGAACGGGCAGCGCCTAATTCCGCCGTGAGACGTGGGACGTATGCGAACAGGATTCGGCGAGGTGCGATCGCCCGGTGCTCCGACGGGACGTACTGGCATTCCAATACCCGTGCGGGAGCATGCAACCGCCACGGCGGCGTGGCGAACTGGCTCTAGCCTGACCCGAGCTCGGGCACGCCGCGAGGCGTGCCCGAGCTGACCGCGCGACCGACCGCCTTCGATGTGAATTCCGACAGCACGAGCATCCCGCTCATCGTCGCGCGCGCCTCGAGCTGAGCGGCCCAGTGGTCCGTTCCTTCCCAGAATACTTTTTTCAGCTGGGCCATCGCCACAGGATTGCTCGCGGCCAGCATTGCCACCCGTTTCGCGACTGCATCGTCGAGCGCTTCGAGATCGCGATGTACCTCAGCGTACAGGCCGTGTCGTTTTCCCCATTTGGCACTTCTCCAATCGGCGTCGATGGACATCGCGGGGAATGCGCCCATTCCGATCTTCCTCTGAATCGGAAGACCGACGATGAACGGCCCCAGACCCACCGCGAGCTCACTCAGCTTCAGTGACGCGCCGTTGACCGCAATAGCGTAATCGGACGCGCTGACGATTCCCACCCCGCCACCGACGGTTCGTCCCTGCACACGAGTGACCACGAACTTGGGTGCGCGGATCATCGCAAGGATGAGGTGCACGAATCCCATGAAGAAGCGCTTCCCGGCTTCGGCGTCTTCTATTGCCTGAAGCTCGGCGAATGAGGCACCAGCGCAAAAGGCACCGTCACCTTCGCTGCGAAGAAGGATCACCTTCGCATCCCTGTTCTCCCCTGCCTCGGTAACCCGCTCAGCCAGCTCGGCCAGCAGCTTTCCGGGGAGAGAATTGCTCTTTGGATGGGAGAATGAGATCGTCGCCACGCCGTCGGCGGTTTTCGATTGTACGCGTCCGGAAGCGGTGTCCGGTGTATTGATGTTTGTCACGCCGGGTAAGCTAACTTTTTGACCCTCCGGCCGATACGTTTAGAGGTGTGCCAAGGCGGGTTGCGCCCGCTTTTTTTGAGGAACGGAGTCATGGATCAGCAAGCGACCAATACGACCGAGGAGGCGCTGAACGCGGCGTTCGAGGCGCGAATCGCGGCCGGCGCAACCATCGAGCCCAAGGACTGGATGCCCGACCGGTATCGCAGCCAGCTGATCCGGATGATGTCGCAGCACGCACATTCCGAGATCGTTGGCATGCTGCCCGAGGGCAACTGGATAACGCGGGCCCCGAGCCTGAAGCGGAAGATGGTGCTGCTCTCCAAGGTGCAGGACGAAGCCGGACACGGTCTCTACATCTATTGCGGCACCGAGACGCTGGGGATCGACCGCGCAGAGCTCGTGGATCAGCTTCTGACGGGAAAAGCGAAGTACTCCAGCATTTTCAACTATCCGACGCTCTCCTGGGCGGACATGGGGGTCATCGGATGGTTCGTGGACGGCGCGGCTATCGTCAATCAGACGGTGCTCGCGAAAGCCTCGTACGGGCCCTATGCACGGGCGATGATACGCATCTGCAAGGAAGAGAACTTTCACAAGAAGCAGGGCTACGAGATCATTGCGACTCTCGCCCGCGGAACTCCCGAGCAGAAGGCGATGGCGCAGGACGCGGTGAACCGCTGGTGGTGGCCGTCGGTGATGATGCTGGGCCCGAGCGACACGAACTCTCCGAATACCGCCGAGCTGATGCGGTGGCGCGTCAAGCGCAAAACGAATGACGAGCTGCGGCAGCGCTTCATCGATCTCACCGTTCCGCAGGCGGAAGCAGTTGGTCTCACTCTTCCCGACCCTGATCTCCGGTTCAATCCGGACACGCAGCATTACGATTTCGGAAAAATCGACTGGGACGAGTTCTGGCAGGTCGTAAAAGGCAACGGACCCTGCAACCGCGAGCGTCTCCAGGCGAGACGTGACGCGCATGAGAACGGCCGCTGGGTGCGCGAGGGCGCCGAAGCGTATGCGGCGAAACAATCGCGCGCGGCACAGTCAACGGCAGCCTGAGCGCATGGCCTCGAGCGCATCGGTGGGCGTTGGCTACGACGGAGAGGGAGAGAAGGAAGGGAGCAGGACTGAAACGCAGTGGCCGTTATGGGAAGTTTTCACGCAGAAGGACGGTGGTGCGCCCCACGAGCACGCGGGAAGTGTCCATGCGCCCGACGCGGAGATGGCGCTGCAGAATGCGCGTGACGTCTACGGAAGACGGGGAAACGTAGTGAGTGTGTGGGTCGTTCCGTCGGTGGAGATTACCGCCAGTCCCAGCGATGAGGCGGGACCTTTCTTCGATCCGGGCGCGGACAAGATCTACAGGCACCCGCAGTTCTACAAGATTCCGCGCGGACTCAAGGGCTTCTAGATGTCCAGCGCGATGTTCGAGTATCTCCTTCGCCTGGGAGACGACCGGCTCGTACTCGGTCACCGACTCTCGGAATGGTGCGGCCACGGGCCGATTCTGGAAGAGGATATCGCGCTCGCCAACATCGCGCTGGATCTCATCGGCCAGGCATCGCTTTACCTGAAGCTCGCGGGCGAAACGGAGGCAAAGGGCCGAGACGAGGATTCACTGGCATACTTCCGCGAGGCGACCGAGTTTCGAAATCTCCAGCTGGTCGAGCTCCCGAAGGGCGACTACGCGTTCACCATCGTCCGCCAGCTCTTCTTCGATGTGTTCAGCTATCACCTGCTCGAGCAGCTTCAGAAAAGCTCCAATGCAACTCTCGCCGGCATTGCGGCAAAGGGATTCAAGGAGGTTCGATATCATGTCCGACACTCGAGCGAGTGGGTAGTGCGGCTCGGCGACGGAACCGAAGAGAGTCATGCGCGGATGCAGAAAGCGGTAAACGATCTCTGGCGTTTTACCGGTGAGATGTTCGTTGCCGACGACGTGGATCGCGAAGTAGCAGCGTCAGGCATCGGCGCTGACCCGTCGGCCATACAGCCACAGTGGGAGAAAGTGGTGAGGAACGTTCTCGATCGTGCGACGCTGGTCATTCCAGACGATCCTCCCGCAATGGCGGGCGGACGTAAGGGCCGTCATACCGAATTTCTCGGTCATATGCTGTCCGAAATGCAGATCGTGGCGCGCTCGCATCCGGGGGCAGAGTGGTGATGAACGCGACGGCAACGCCCGAGTCCGTTATACAGCTCCTCACCGAGGTGAAGGATCCTGAGCTTCCGATGATCGACATCGTCGAGCTTGGAGTGGTGCGCGGCATTGTGTTCGACGGTGGTACGATTCGCGTCGATATCACGCCGACGTATTCAGGGTGCCCGGCGATTCAGGTGATGGAGCGCGAGATCATCGCGACACTCAGCTCGTACGGATTCGATGACGTCGAAGTACGAACAGTGTACTCGCCGGCGTGGACGACTGACGACATGAGTGAGGCGACAAAACAGAAATTCAGGGACCATGGGATCGCTCCGCCTCGCGGATCTGCCGAGACCGGCGGTATTGCGGAGCTTGTCTCCCTGCGACGCGCGCGCCCGACGGTGGAGTGCCCATTCTGCCGCTCATTGAACACGACTGAGAAGAGCGAATTCGGATCGACCGCGTGCAAGTCGATTCATTTCTGCAACTCCTGCCACCAGCCGTTCGACCACTTCAAGTCGTTCTGAGAGGGTTTGGCGGCGCGTTAGCTCAAAATGCCGTCTTCGTAGTTTGCCACCTTTCGGCCGATGCCTGAGTTGATGGTCAACGATCTCCGCTGGAGCCCGAGCTGGTGCACGTCAAAGTTCATCTCATTGTGAATATGGCGCGCGCCACTGCCGGCCCTCATCGCCGCATGACCGACTGCGACAGCTTTCACGTCAGTAATCGCAGCGACAGCGCTGGGCGTCCCTTGAAAACGGGACGCCC
>DATAIM010000111.1:0-1863 GCA_036262655.1 Gemmatimonadaceae bacterium
GGAACTGTGGACACAAACTCGGTTCTGTGGCTGCTGGGATACAGCGCAGCCTGTTTTGCTGCCGGCATCGTTGTTCTCCGTCGTCGGCCGTTCGGCTGATCCACTACGACAGCCCTGCCGTCTGACATGGCTTCCTTCATCGACTCATCGACGGTTCATCGCAACGTTCTACCGAACGGACTCACCGTGCTCGTGCGACGCGACAGATCGGCCCCTGTCGTCGCAATCGTTACGCACGTGAAAGCAGGGTACTTCGATGAATCGGACGATGTGAGCGGAATAGCCCACGTTCTCGAGCACATGTTCTTCAAGGGAACGGCGCGGCGCGGGGTCGGCGACATCGCGAAAGAAACGAAGGCGAGTGGCGGCTACCTGAACGCTCACACTATCTACGACGCGACTGCGTATTTCACCGTCCTCCCGTCGTCGAGCTTCGCTGCCGGCCTGGACATTCAGGCCGACGCGTATTCGAGCTCCGCCATCGACGCCGAGGAGCTGGCGAAAGAGCTTGAAGTGATCATCCAGGAAGCGAAGCGGAAAGCCGACAATCCGCCCGTGCTCGCGGTCGAAACGCTGTACGAGCTTCTGCACGACAAGCATCGCATGCGACGATGGCGGATCGGTCACGAGGCGGGGCTGCGCGCGCTCAACCGCGCGGCGATGATGCGCTTCTACAGGACGTTTTACCGGCCGTCGAACACGATTCTCTCCATCGTCGGAGACGTAGATGAGCGGGAGGTGATGGACCACGTCGGAGAATTGTATGGCGGATTGCCCGATGCCCCGGTTGAGCGCGATCATGGGCCAGCCGAGCCGGATCATGACGAGCTGAGATATCGCGAGCTGGAGGGCGATATCTCCCAGTCGCAGGTTGTGATGGGATGGCGCACGCCGCACACGCTTCACGAAGACACGCCGGTGCTCGACGTAGCGTCGCACATCCTTGCCGCCGGTCGTGCATCACGACTGTACCGTGCGCTCCGCGAGCGCCAGCTCGCCTCGTCAGTGAGCGCCTACAATTATTCGCCAACCGACCTCGGCGTCTTCGTCGTTCACGCCGAAACTCGGCCAGAGCGAGCCGTCGATGCGGCACGCGCCGCCTGGGATCAGCTGCGAACGCTTCGTAAGGAGCCGATCGAGGCGATCGAGCTCGAGCGCGTGAGGAGGATCTTCGAAGCCCGGTGGATGCGACGCTTCGAATCGATGGAGGGTCAGGCGAACTACCTCGCGGAGTGGGAAGCGCTTGGCGGATGGCAGCTCGGCGACGAGTACTTCGAGCGATTCATGTCGGTGACGAGCGAAGAGGTGCACGAAGTCGTATCGCGGTACCTCACCCCCGGGCGCGCTGCAATCGTTGTGTACCGGCCGGGCTCGACCCCGCCGGCGGCGAACAGTGCAGCGGAGCTTGTTGCGAATCTGGATGCATCGCGAGTCGAGGCGCTCGAGCCGCTGCCACCGCATGAGCCCCCGATTTCCCCGGACGAAGCGGAAACGCTGCCCGTGGAGCGGACTGAGGGGGGTGTGGTCGTCTATCGGACGGCATCAGGCCTGCCAATTCTCGTACGCACGAAGCCGGGCTCCGCGATCGTTCATATCGCGCTTCACGCTGTGGGTGGAGTTCGCGACGAACCTTCTGAGCGAGCGGGGATAACGACCCTCGCAATGCGGAGCTCGATCAAGGGCACCACGACCCGCACAGCCGCTCAGATCGCCGAACATTCCGAGCTGCTTGGCGGAAGCGTCGGCACGAGCGTAGGGGCGGAAAGCTTCGGGTGGTCGATCTCCGTTCCGGTTCAACATCTCGAGGCAGCGGTCAAGCTGCTCGCCGACGTCGTCTGCAACGCCGTCATTCCGCCGGACGCG
>DATAIM010000112.1:0-2778 GCA_036262655.1 Gemmatimonadaceae bacterium
GACCCACTTGAGCATCACCGCTGTGGCGAGAAGAATTCCGAGCGGAACACTCCACTCCTCTACAAGCAGTTCGTAACCGCGACGTGTTACAACCCAGTGGATGTAGCTCTCGACTCCCTCTGTCACCAGCAGTGCCCCGAAGAGCACCGCCAGAAAAAGAATTACGCGCCACGGAGCACGCAGACGGCGCTCCGCGGTGAACACGAGATGAGCGGCGGTCAACCGCTCAGACGGCGCGTTCGACGCTTAGAGCGACGGCATCCCCGCCGCCGAGACAGAGAGTGGCGAGCCCGGTGCGCGCGTTGCGGTCCTTCATCGCGTAAAGAAGGGTCGTCAGCACGCGTGCTCCACTCGCACCAATCGGATGACCGAGCGCGATCGCACCACCGTTCACATTGACCCTGTCCCAGTCCCAGCCAAGACCCGCGCCGTTGGCGAGCGCCTGGGATGCGAACGCTTCATTCGCCTCGATGAGATCGAAGTCGCCGATGCTCGCACCCGTTTTTTTCATCAGGTTCTGCACCGCATAAATCGGCGCGAAGAACAGCTCCTGCGGGTCCGTAGCACCAGTCGAATACCCGGTGATCCGCGCAAGGACATCGAGACCATTGGACTCCGCGTACTGCTCCGAAACCACAACGAGCGCAGCCGCGCCATCGTTGAGCGAGGACGCGTTTCCGGCGGTGACTGACAGCTCGGCAGTACCCGATTTTCCCGGGAACGCAGGGCGGAGCTTCGACAAGGTCTCACTCGTCGTGTCGCGCCGCGGACCCTCGTCGGTATCGAAGATTGTCGGCCCCTTGCGGCCCGCGATCTCCACCGGGATGATCTCGTCCCTGAACTTTCCGCCGTCGATCGCAGACACCGCTTTCATGTGCGATCTCGCCGCGAACTCGTCCTGCTCCTTTCGTCCAATCGTTCCCTTTCTCGCAGTGTGCTCCGCATGACCCCCCATGTGAACATCACAGGAGGCGCACCATAAACCGTCCTTGATCATCCCGTCGACCATCGTCTGGTCACCGAGCTTCACTCCGTTGCGCATACCATAGACGTAGTGAGGGGCGTTGGACATCGACTCCTGTCCCCCGGCGACAATCACCTGCTTGTCGCCCGCCTTTATCGATTGCGCGGCGAGCATCACCGACTTGAGACCGGAGCCGCAAACCTTGTTGATCGTCAAGGCGGAAACCGAGGACGGCACACCGGCCTTCAGAGCGGCCTGTCGCGCCGGAGCCTGCCCCGAGCCGCCCTGCAGCACCTGCCCCATGATCACCTCTTCCACAGCTTCAGGAGCCACTCTCGAGCGACGGAGTGCTTCCCGGATGGCGAGTGCGCCCAGATCCGGGGCAGACAGAGACGAAAGCCCACCGAGAAATTTTCCTCTTGGAGTTCTCGCGGCTGAAACGATGACGGGTATGTTGGATTTATCTGGCATGTTGGATGGATAACGCACGCCCGAAAACTAATCGACCTGGCCGCCTTCCCGGACTGCCGACCGGCTAATCGCCGGTGGAGACTCGATGCCGCTCTACCCACTGAGCCCAGGCCAGAACGACCGCGGTCGCAATCAAGGCCGAGATCCACATTGCTTCCACTGACGGAGGGGGTGCGGCGCTCAGCGAGTCGGCGATGTACGTTGCGACGAGAAGGGCGATGAGTCCCAGCAACGCGAGCCCACCGGTCCGATCGCGAGAGCGGGTGCACTGGAGATACAGAAAGAGGCCAACGATGAACATGGATATCTCGACCACCATCGTGCCGATCACCGATTCCCACAGTCCAAGCCCGTATTTGGGACCGCCTGGCCACAACGGCATGTCGGGACGATGAGTGATCCAGTCGAGAACCCAGTGACTCACGACGAGGGCACCCAGCACGGCACCCGTACGGGCGCCGTCCGGCCTCTTCCGATAATAAGCCGCGAACAACCCGCCCCAGATCAACAGCATCAGCAGACTGTGAGACCAGGGATAACGAACGAAGTCGAGCGGAGTGTAAGCCGTGGTCCCCGGAACGATTCTCACGTCTTCCGCTCCCACGGCAACAAGTACCGGCCACAAAACATCGGCGAAGACGGCAGCGAGCCATAAAGCCGCGAGGGACGCCTTCGGCGCAAGCTTCTTTCCAGCGAGCCCCACGGCAAAGTGTCCGATGAACATCGAGGGGCGCTTCCTACGGCGCGAGTGCGCGTGTCGCGAGCTGATCCGCGAGGAGTGCGATGAAATCGCTGACCGGCATTACCTCCTGCTTTTTACCGGCACCGCGTATCCTCAGCGCAATCGCATCCGCGTCAGCCTCACGCTGCCCGACGATTGCCATATAGGGAATCTTGAGAGTCTCTGCCTCGCGAATGCGGTAGTTGAGGGTCTCCGAGCGATCGTCGAGGTGAACACGAACACCTCTCGACTTCAGGCGCTCGGTCACCGACTGGGCAGCAGCCGTCTGATCCGCTGAAATAGGAATAAGGCGCACCTGCTCCGGTGCCAGCCACAACGGAAATGCGCCGGCGTAATGTTCGACGAGTCCTCCGACGAATCGCTCCATCGAGCCTACAAGTACGCGATGCAGCATGATCGGGCGGTGCGGAGCATTGTCCGGTCCGGTGTACTCGAGATCGAACCGCTCCGGCAGATTGAAATCGAGCTGAACAGTCGGGCCCTGCCATTTGCGACCGATTGCGTCGATCAGCTTGAAATCAAGCTTCGGCCCATAGAACGCTCCCCCGCCCTCGTCCATCGTGAATTCCTGCGCGCGTTTCCTCATCACGCTGGCGAGCAT
>DATAIM010000113.1:0-2941 GCA_036262655.1 Gemmatimonadaceae bacterium
GTTACCCAGCCAGGACGTCGCGGGCCCATGATCGCCGGGTGGAAAACGAGTCCCTTGCGCACCGCCGTGTGAGTATTTATACATTCGTTGTGCATAATCACTCGGCAGTTGCCCTCTCGATTCCGTCGATCGCCGACCAGCCCCTCAGGCCCGTCGTCCGAAGGGCAACACGCGCTCATGTCGATCAGATCTGGGAGCTCGTCTCCGCCTATGCGGCCGAAGGGCTGATGCTGCCCCGCACTCCTGATCAGATCGCGATGAACATCGACAACTACGTCGTTGCGATTGCGAACGGGCGTGTTGTTGCGTGCGCTGCCCTCGAGGAATACTCCCCGTCGCTCGCCGAAGTCTCCTCGGTGGCCGTTGCCAGTTCGGAACATGGCAACGGGCTCGGAACCGATGTCGTACTCGGCGTTGAGCGGCTTGCGCGTGCCCGCGACATCAACGAGCTGTTTGCCCTGAGCCTGAACGACAAGTTCTTCCTGTCGCTCGACTATGCGCCGACCGCGATCGCACGATATCCCGAGAAGCTCGCCCGTTACGAGCGTCTCAAGACGCAAGGCGTCCATATTGTTCCCAAGCGCTGCTTCCAGAAGATGATCGGCGGCTCCTGGCAGGTGCCGGTCCTGGTCGAAGACGCCCCAGCGGAAAGAGCGCTCCGAGCGAGCTGATCGCCGCCCTGCATCGCCCACGCGCCTTCGGGCGCCTTTTTTTCTGTCCCTATTGCTATTTTTCTAGCATATGCTAGAATACTAGCACACAATCACCACCAGGAATGGAATGGGCAGCACCAATCTGTCCGATCTGAGTCGCCGAGAGCGGCAGATAATGGACTTTCTGTATGAGCGCGAGCGCGCATCGGTCGCGGAAGTGATGGCCGGGATCGCGGATCCGCCAAGCTATTCCGCCGTTCGCGCAATGCTCCGGACCCTCGAAGAGAAAGGCCGGGTGACCCACGTTGAAGACGGCCGTGCATACGTCTACCAACCAACGGTTCGCAAGGACGCCGCGCGCGAAGGCGCCCTCACTCACCTTCTCAAGACGTTCTTCGACGGCTCCGCCGAAAAAGCAGTCGCTGCGCTTCTCGACCTGAAAGGTCCCCGGCTCAACGAGGCCGAGCTGGCTCGGGTGGCGAACCTTGTGGAGCAGGCAAGGAAGGAAGGAAGGTGAGCTCCCTTCTGTCGCAGCTGGGCGCGATCGGTGTAACGCTGACGCCGGTTTTTCGCCTGCTGATCGATACTGCTCTCAAGGGGTCGATTCTCATCGCGCTCGCCGCGGTGGCTATCTATTTCCTTCGCGGCAAGGCAGCAGCGGCGCGGCATGCAGTGTGGACAGCGGCCGTAGTTGGTCATCTGGCGCTCCCACTCATGACGCTTGTCGTACCCGCCTGGCGAATTCCGCTTCTTCCTGCGCCATCCTGGATCGATGCTCCCGCATCGGTTCGTGCGTCGATTTCTGCAGGCAAAGAGTCAGTTGGCGTAGCACCCATCTCGACGACACCGACGGTTGATGCCGCTCCGGCTCAAGACAAGCGCGTTGCCCCCGCAATTCCCAGCCCGGTGAATCGCAGCCCGGCGAATCGCAGCATGGTGGAACGCAACACGGTGAATCCATCAGCGCCGTCGAGTCCGCTGCACGTTGCCGCTGTTCTCGGATTCCTCTGGATATCTGGATCGTTCCTTGTGCTGCTCCGGCTTGCGATCGGCACATGGCGGGTGGGGAAGCTCGCGAAAAACGGCGACCGCGTGGATGACGGCGAATGGCTCTCACTCACCCAACGCGTTGCGAAACGTCTCGGCATCACACGTCCGCTGACTCTCCTTCGGGGTGACAGCCTTGCCGTTCCCGTCACATGGGGAGTCGTCTATCCCGCCGTCCTGCTTCCGCCGGACGCAGCCGAATGGCCCGAAGCTCGGCGCCGCTTCGTGCTCGTTCACGAAATGGCCCACGTCAAACGCTTCGACGCTCTCACGCAGCTGATTGCGCAGGTAACCATCGCGATACTGTGGTTCGATCCACTGATCTGGTTAGCCGCGCACCGCATGCGCGTCGAGCGTGAGCATGCCTGCGATGATTACGTGCTGCGAGACGGCACGGCTGCCTCGCTTTACGCAGGAGAGCTGCTCGAGATGGTGCAGGCGATAGGCTCTCCCCGGCACGAGCACGCGGCGCCCGCATTTGCCGCTCTCGCGATGGCGAGACGATCGGAGTTCGAGGGCCGTATGCTCGCGATTCTGGATCCGCGGCAGAACCGCCGGACGCTTGGCCGCGCGAGCACCATACTCGCTTCCGCCGTGCTGGCCCTTCTAGTGATTCCTCTCGCTGCCTTGCGGCCGTTTGAATCGCATGCCGATAGCGCGGTTGCAAGTGCAGCTTCAGCGATGCGACGCGGTGGCATCTCACCGGCCGTCGCTACGCCCGCGGCCGCTTCATCCGCACGACTCGCGAGAAAGATCGGCGACACCGCGTGCGATTCAGTAAAACGCCTGGCAGGTGTCACGACCTCGACGCACATCCACATCGATGACGACGACAAATCCGACCAGAGGATAATCGAATTCCTCAACTCCTCCGCCGGGTACTGCTCACAGGCAGTCGTGCTAGGAGCTGCAAAGTTTGCCGACGACCGCCTGGCTGCGCTCTCGGCAGGATCGTTCGCGTCGTTCCGGGAGCTGACATCGGGCGGGGACCGGATCGTTCGCGTGATTCCGGCTTACGGCGGGCAACTGGAGTACATCGCGTCATTTAACGGAAGGCAAGTCCCCTACGACGACGAAATGCGCCGCTGGATGCAGCGGTTCGTTCCCGAGGTACTGCGCGAAACGGGGGTCGACGTGCCTCAGCGAGTCAAGCGCGACATGGCACGCGGCGGACTCTCTCTCGTTCTCTCGAACATACGCCGAACCAAGAGCACTTCGTCGAAACGCGCGCATTATCTCGC
>DATAIM010000114.1:0-1851 GCA_036262655.1 Gemmatimonadaceae bacterium
GAACCTGGAATCATTATGCCGGCGAAGTGACCTATCGCTTCCTTGCTGACGAGCGTGTCTATGTGAGCGGCCGCTACAACACTGCGAAAGGCGAGCTTCTCGGAATCGCCAACAAGGTCAGCAGTGATCGGTACAATGTAGGTGCAGGCTGGTTCCTCACCCCGAACGTCCTTATGAAGGGCGAGTGGGTCAACCAGAAGTACAACGACTTCCCGAGCACCGACATCCGCAGCGGTGGCAAGTTCAAGGGATTCGTCTTCGAGGGAGTTGTGGGGTTCTAATACCTGCAGCTCGAAGGCTGATGATCGAGAGGGGCACGGATTCCGTGCCCCTCTTGTTTTTTGCTCATCGTTTCAACCGGCTTTCGGGAGAGTGAAGTAAAACGTACTGCCCGCATCGGGCTTGCTTTCCGCCCAGATTCGCCCGTGGTGCGCATCGACTATCCCTTTGGTGATTGCGAGGCCAAGCCCCGCACCCTGACGATCAGTGCGGCTCGACTGCCAGAACCGATCGAACGCGTGCGATAGCTGCTCCGGCGTCATCCCGACCCCCCGGTCGCTCACCGAAAAGAGCACCTCTCCATCGAGAAGAGCGACCCGCACAAGGATCTCGGTGCCAGGGGGCGAGAACTTGATTGCGTTTCCCACCAGATTAGAGAATGCCTGTCTGACCCGTTCTCCGTCCGCCATCACATCCGGTATGTCGTCGGGAGCTGTGAGGCGGAGGGTGAGTGATTTCTCAGCTGCAACCGGCGCGAGAGTGCGCAAAGCGTCGCTCAGCAGCTCCTCGGTGTTTGCGCGCCGCGCATCCACTTTGAGCCGGCCCGCCTCCACTCGCGTTACATCGAGCAGATCACTGATCAGGGAATCCATCTGCTCCGCCGCCTGCCGGATCACTCGTGCGTACTCGGTGGTCCCGGGCGGGAACGGCTCGCTTCGCTCGGTGTCCAGCATTACACCGGTCAGCATCTTCACTGCATTGACAGGGTTGCGCAGGTCGTGGGACACGATGCCGATCATATCGTCGCGGGCGCGGACACCTGCATGGACGAGCTCATGCAGGCGCGCGTTGTCCATCGCCACCGCAGCGCGCCGTCCGAGCTCCTCCGCCAGGAATAAATCGTTCGAATTGTAGGTGCCCTGCCGCCGGTACAATTCAAGTACGCCGAGGATCTGGTCACGGGCCGTCAGCGGGAGAATAATCGCATCCGATGGCGGCGCATGAAAAATGTCGGTCAGTGACGGATGAGCCGGATCGAACAACTCGTGCGTCGCGGGCACAGAGAGAATCAATGCCTTGAGCGACCTGATTGCGGCGGCAATGGGGTGCGTTCCTTCTGGATCGATTGGATGCTCACGCCGCCGTTGCTCGAGCTCTTCGCCGTAAACGGGATCGATATGGCCAACAGTCGCGCGCTGGAAAGTGCCGCCCCGATAAACGTTGACGATGCACGCATCTGCGAGACGTGGGACGGCGGGACGCGTCACGTTGGCGAGTGTATCCTCCAGACCGAGAGACGACGCCAGCACCTCGCCTGCTTCAGCGAGAAACTGCTGAGTTTCGTGTGCACGCTTGCGTTCAGTAATATCCCGCAGCACGACGGTGAAGATCTTGCTTCCCGTCTCTCCAAAGTGTGAAATCGCGGCTTCTGCAGGGAATTCCTCCCCGTTCTTCCGCAGGCCGGAGATACGGCCACGCTCGCCCATGCGCCGCGCGACGACGTCCGACCTTCCGAATGCCTTCACATGCTCTGCATGGGTCGCACGGAACCGCTCGGGAATGAGCGTCTCGAGAGGGCGGCCGAGCACTTCATCAGATGTGTACCCGAAGATCGACGCAGCGCCCTCGTTG
>DATAIM010000115.1:0-3789 GCA_036262655.1 Gemmatimonadaceae bacterium
TGATCACACCCGAAAGAGGCTTGTAGTTCTCGGCGTTCCCGGCGTTCCCGGCGTTCTCGGCGGTGAAAGCTTTTCCGCCGTACTTCCACAAAAGACAAATACGCGGATCGGTCGATAAATTAGGCCACCGCCCTCCGAGACTCCGCCCCACCACATGAGCGACCGTTTCGTCCTGCCACTCCGTTCGAAGATCGCCGCCGGACTCATCACGGCGGTGCTCGTGCTCATCGTCGGTGCGATTTCCTTCTGGGCGGTGTCACGCGCGGCGAGATCCTTTGACGAAGTCAATCATACCAGCCGCGTCCTTCTGGAGCAGCAGAGGCTGCTGGCGGGTCTCGCCGACGCGGAGACAGCGGCCCGCGGGTACGCGCTGACAGGTGACAGCGCGTTTCTCCCCCCCTATCGAACCGCGCGCGTCGAAGTTCCCGCCCATATCGAGCGACTCCGCGGGCTCACCGCCGATACTCCGGTTCAGCAGAATCGCCTCGACACCCTGGAGAGTGTTGGCCTCGAGCTGCTTCGGATGAACGATCAGATAATCCGCATTCGCAATACGTCGGGTGAGGAGCTCGCGAAACAGCTCATCGCGTCGGGGCAGTCTCGGCTCGTCATGGACCATGCGCGCGCGCTCACGGATGCGATGGAGCGCCTCGATGCCCGCCAGCTTTCTGAGCGGGCGGCTCGACGGGAGCGCGACGTACACATCGCCTATCTCGTCATCGGGCTCGGCGGTGGCCTCGCCTTCCTTCTGTCGCTCCTGATCAACTGGTCGATTCGACGAGATGTGATCGAGCGGGAGCGCCAGCGTGAGCTGATCGAGAAGCAGACCCGGCAGCTCAAGGGGCAGGCAGAAAAGCTCGCCGCGCAGCAGGCTACGCTGGAACAGCAGCTCAAGGAGCAACAAGCGCTGGCGGAAGAGCTGAGCGCATCGAATGATCATCTCCAGGCCGCGAATTTTGCGACGGTGGAAGAGAAAGCTCGGGCCGAAAGCGCCCTGCTTGAAGCAGAGAAAGCGCAGCGCGCGCAGATGCGCCTCGCTCGCCAGATGTCGGCGCTCCTCGAGTCCACGGCTGCGGGATTTTACGGGATGGACCTGGAGGGCCTCTGCACATTCATCAATCGCGCTGGTGCAACCCTGCTTGGATTTCAGGTCGAGGAGCTCATCGGAAGGGAGATGCACGCAGCGGTCCATCATCACCGGCTCGATGGACGCGATTATCCAGTCGAGGAATGCCCTATTTTCGAGGCAGCTCGCCGCGGCGCGAGCGCTGCGAGCGACAACGAGGTTTTCTGGCGGAAAGACGGCACTCCCCTTCACGTCGAATTTTCGAGCTCGCCGATCATCGAGGATGGCGAGCACCGGGGAGACGTCGTGGCGTTCGCGGATATCGGCGAGCGCCTTCGCGCGCAACGCGCGGTGGCGGAGAGTGAGGCGAGAAAGGCCGCCGTCCTTCGCTCGACGCTCGACTCCATAGTTGCGATGGACCGCAATGGCAACATCACCGAGTTCAATCCCGCGGCCGAGAGTGCGTTCGGCTACAAGCGTGAGGAGGTTCTTGGAAGGCGGCTCGCCGATCTCATAGTTCCGCATCGTTACCGCGAAGCACATCTCGCAGGCCTGCGGCGGTTCATCGAGACTGGTGAGGCCCACGTCCTCGGGAAGCGGCTCGAGCTGCCGGCTATGCGGAGGGATGGATCCGAGTTTCAGTCGGAGTTGACGATAACGCGCAGCGACTCCGACGGCATGCCCGCTTTTACCGGAGTGTTGAGAGACATCACCGATCGGAAGAAGGCGGAGGCAGAGCGGGAGCAGCTGATCAAGGCGCTGGCGCGGAGCAACCAGGAGCTGGACCAGTTCGCCTACGTTGCCTCGCATGATCTCAAGGCGCCGCTTCGCGGAATAGCGAACCTCTCGCAGTGGATCGAGGAAGACCTGGGGGACCGGCTCGGGGGCGAAAACAAGTCACAGATGGAGATGCTGCGCGGCCGCGTTCAGCGGATGGAGTCGCTGATCGACGGCATTCTCCAGTACTCGCGCGCCGGCCGGGCTAAAGCGCGGCCCGAGTCGATCGACACTGGCGCTCTCGTGAGGGACGTGATCGACCTGATGTCTCCCCCGCAGGGCATCACAATCGAGACATTGCCTGGCATGCCCACCGTTCGCGCCGAGAGGGTACCGCTGCAGCAGGTGTTCATGAATCTCCTCGGGAACGCGATAAAACATGCGGGAAAGACCAGTCCGCTGATTCAGGTCGGGTGGGCGGAGGCAGGCCCGTTTTACGAGTTCACGGTGAGGGATAACGGCCCGGGAATCGCGCCCCAGTATCACGAGCGCATATTTGGCATATTCCAGACGCTGGAGGCCCGGGACAAGATAGAGGGCACCGGCATCGGATTATCCGTAGTTCAGAAAATCGTCGAAGCGCGGGGCGGCAAGGTCTGGGTCGAGTCCGAGGTCGGGAAGGGAGCGAAATTCAAGTTCCTCTGGCCGAAAGTGGAGATAGTCGGAGCATGAAACTGAATGGCCGATAGAGTGCTGAACATCCTCCTGGTCGAGGACGATGAGGTCGACGTGATGAACGTCCGGCGCGCATTCGAGCGGAACAACGTCTCGAATCCGGTGTTCGTGGCCGGCAACGGGATTGAGGCGCTCGAGATGCTGCGCAGCGGCCAGATTCCGAACGAGCGGCGGCTGGTTCTGCTCGATCTCAACATGCCGAAGATGAATGGCATCGAGTTTCTGCATGAGCTGCGCGCCGACCCGGAGCTCGCCAGCCTCCCGGTGGTCGTGCTCACTACATCCAATGATGACCAGGACAAGATCGACGCGTACAACCTCAACGTCGCCGGATACCTTCTGAAGCCGGTGACGTTCAGCAACTTCTGCGAGCGGATGACGACGCTCAACAAGTACTGGACACTCGTGGAGATGCCCTAGGTCATGGCAGAGCGCGCACTCAGGATTCTGGTCGTCGACGATGACGAGATCGATCGCATGGCGGTTCGGCGTGCGCTGAAGGCGAGCGGCCTCGAAGCTACTGTCTCGGAGGCGGAAGATGCCGCTGGCGCGCTCTCGAAGCTGTCACGCGAGCATTTCGACTGTACGCTGCTCGACTATCGCATGCCGGGCAGTGATGGCCTGGACGTCGTGCGGCGCGCCCGTGAGAGGGGGCTTCACACGCCGTTCATCATGCTGACCGGATTTGGTGATGAACAGACGGCGGTCGAGCTCATGAAGGCTGGTGCTGCGGACTACATACCGAAGAGCGCGCTGACTCCCGAGCGTCTCGCGCTGAGCCTGCGAGGTGTATTGAGGGTTCATCAGGCGGAGATAGACGCAGGCCGCGCCGATGTGGAGCTCAGGCGGTATGCGATGCAGCTGCGCTCCGTCGCTGAAGCGGCGGTCGAGATCAATTCGACACTGGCGGTCGATGCGATGCTCCAGGCTACGACCGAGAATGCGCGGCGAATCCTCAATGCGCGCTACGCCGAGACGAGATTGACCGCCGACGTCAATCCGAGCAAGGATGCGCTGGTTGGACAGACGGCGATGTGGAGAGCCAGCGCCCCGTCCGAGGAGGCACCCGAGCTGACATCGTGGGCCGACGCCACGCGCGACGAGATGCCGGGAATCACGCCGGAGATTCTGGCGATGCTCGCTGCTAATCCCGATGCGGTAAACCTTGGCAAGTCGGGCTTTCAGGTGCCGAATACGGTTACGGCCGATCTGGTGGGCCGCGACGGACGTAAGCTCGGGATCGTTCAGCTGTGGGACAAGAAAGACGGTGC
>DATAIM010000116.1:0-4549 GCA_036262655.1 Gemmatimonadaceae bacterium
ATCCGCTTGACCGACGCGCAGTACTCCGATGTTCTTCGTCATGCTGCAAGCACGCTCTCGGGCTCGTCGTCCGATTTGACGGCTGTCCTCACTCACGCCGACCGCGGCGGAAAGGGGACGAGATCGCTCGGTGCCGCGATCGGCAGACTTGCCGAAGCCCAGAAAGCGATGGGAGCGGCGCTCGGCTCCGCACTCAAAGCCAACGAATCGAGCGCGGAGAGCGCCGGCACCATGACGGAGTACGCGTCGACCGACGACCCGGAAATGATCCTGATGGCTCTCCGCGGCGCGAAAAACATCTCGAGCGACACCGACCGCCGCACGCTGCTCGAGACACTCGCCCCGCGTGCGCTCCGCCGGATAAATCCCACCATGCGCACTGCCTTCTTCGAAGCAGCGGCTGTCACGGAATCGGATACGGATCGGCGAGCCATCCTGCTGGCGGCACTTCGATTCGCGCAGGGCGACAAAAAAGTCGCTCTCGCCGTATTCCAGCTCGTGGCAAAAATGACCTCCGATACGGACAAGCGCGCCGTGCTTTCGAAGGCGGCAGAGCAGCGACTGCTCTCGACGGCCGAATTGCGCGCGGCGTTCATGAACGCGGCGAAGACAATCGAGAGCAGCACTGATTACACGGCCGTCATGCAGGCGGCGTTACGGCTATGAAGCATGCATCCAGTTTTCCAAATCACACTACGAGAACTCCAATGATTGATTTCAGGCAGAGGGCCAGCGCGTGCAATGGTATTTTTCGCGTGCGCAAAAGTGCTAGTTTCTTAGCATTGATCGTGATCTCGTCGTGGGTGCCGGGCGGTAAGCGCGCGGTCGCTGCGCAACAGCAGGCGGTTAAGGAGGTCTCTGTTTCAAAACAGCCGGCGCCCGGGATTGCTTCTGGGGCGCGGACAGCGGTGGCGATTGCCGCTGCAGCCGAGGCGAGCTCCGCACCGATTATCGATGGCTCGGATACCGACGCGGTGTGGGCAACCGCTTCGCCGATCACTGACTTTCGCGTGTTCGAGCCTAACGAGGACGGAGAGCCGCGTTTTCGTACGGAAGCACGCGTCGCGAATGACGCCGGCAGCCTTTATGTGTTCGTGCGCGCGTTCGATCCGCATCCTGACAGTGTCATCTCGCTCCTCAGCCGGCGCGACACAAAGACGCAGAGCGACCAGATCAAGATCATGGTCGACTCGTACCACGATCGGCGAACGGGCTACGAGTTCGCCGTTAATCCGGCGGGCGTGAAGAGGGATTACTACCTCTACGACGATGTCCGCGAAGACGCATCGTGGGATGCGGTGTGGGACGTTGCGACAAAGATCGACTCGCTCGGATGGACGGCTGAGTTCCGCATACCACTTTCACAGCTTCGCTATCCGAAGCAGGCAGTCAACACATTCGGACTGATGATCATGCGCGACATCGCGCGCACCAACGAGCGATTGAGCTGGCCGGTCTACCGCCGCACGAAATCCGGTGTCGCGTCCCAGTTCGGTGTGCTCTCCGGCTTGCGTGGCCTGGGTTCCCCAAGGCGACTCGAGATCGTGCCATATGCAATCGCAAGAAACTCGAGCAGGGTTACCGCGAACGGCTTTGGGCGCCTCCAGCAACAGTCGCTCGGAGCCGATCTCAAGTACGGTCTCTCGTCGAACCTCACGCTCGATGCGACCGTCAATCCCGACTTCGGCCAGGTCGAAGCCGATCCGGCTGTACTCAACCTTACAGCGTTCGAGTCGTTCTTCGAGGAGCGTCGGCCATTCTTCGTCGAGGGCGGCGGCATCTTTCAGTTCGACGGCAATTCCGTCCAGCTCTTTTATCCTCGCCGCATCGGCCGCGCGCCGCAGCTTGCGGGACTGGTCCAGGATGCCACAGCCAACATCCCTGGCTCATCGACGATTCTGGGCGCCGCCAAGATCACAGGCCGGCTATCGAGTGGTACCTCACTTGGAACTCTGGCGGCGCTGACGCAGCGTGAAACCGTATCGGGCACAATGATCGAGCCGCAGACTGCATACGGCGTCGCTCGTCTATCCCACGATTTCAGAAAGGGAGAGAGCGGAATCGGCCTGATCGTGACCGATGTAAACCGCAACCTCGATGACGTTACGGATGACTTCCTTCGCCGCAGTGCAACAGTGGCGGGGGTTGACGCGCGTCACCGGTTCGGCGGAGGGAGATTTTCGGCGACATCGTCGTTCGCAATGAGTCGCGTGGCGGGAACTGAAGCGGCGATCGCCCGGACGCAGCGCTCGAGTGTGCATCTCTTCCAGCGCCCGGATTCCAGGCTCGATTACGATCCTACACGGACATCACTGTCCGGCACTGCTGTCTCCGGCGTGATCGAGAAGGTCGGCGGCGTAGTCCGTGGTGGCGCTTCCTACCAGCGCCTCTCCCCAGGTTTCGAGCCTAACGACATTGGCTTCCTCGCGCAGGCCGACCAGCAGACATTTTACACGTACGTTTCGGTCACATCTCCGCAGCCGAGATCGTTCTACCGGCGCGCGCACGCTCAGCTTTCACTGGCGACTCAGTTCAACACGGATGGGATGCCGACCGCGCGAACACCCGAGCTCTTTGTCGCAACGACGTTCAGAAACTCGTCGCAGTTCTCCGCCGACCTCTGGGTGGGCAATACAGGCCCGGTATACTGCGATCGCTGCGCGCGAGGAGGACCGGCGCTTCGCGTCTCGCCCTCCTCGAGTCTTCTGATCAACTGGGCCGGCGATCCACGCGCCCGCCTGCAGCGCTCTCTCGCTGCGATCTACACGACCTCGGACGGCGGACGCTCTCAGCTGTGGCGCGTTCGTCCGTATCTGACGCTCCGCGCGGCCAGCAACGTCAGCATGGAGCTGGGCGGCAGGTACCAGCGCAACAAGAACAACACGCAGTGGTACACGAACCTCGGCACCATTGGCTCACCGACCGCTCATTACCTCTTCGCGCATCTCGACCAGCATCTCCTGAGCTTTCAGACGAGAATGAGCTATACGGCGACGCCGACGCTCTCTCTTCAGTTCTACGCGGAGCCCTTTGTTACGACGGGAGACTACTCCAACATCCGCGAGCTCGCATCGCCGAGGGCAGCCGGGTACCGCGACAGGTTTCAGCCATACGCGCTTGGCAGTGAGCCCGGCGGATTCAACGAAAAGCAGTACCGCTCCAACATGGTGGTGCGGTGGGAATACAAACCCGGCTCGTCCGTTTTCCTGGTGTGGTCGCAGGGCCGGGACCAGGGCGACCGGAACCTCGGCAACTTCGCCCCGGGACGTGATTATGGAGATCTATTCTCGGCGAGGCCGGACAACACCCTGCTTCTGAAAGCGTCATACTGGCTCAGCTTCTGATGCGGGAGCTGCCGGAAGCCGGCATTCTCAGGAGAGTATTGCAATCATTAGCGGGTCTGCTCGATCCGCAGTTCGATTGCGGAGATCACGAACAAAATCTGAAAGACCAAGGGCCACAACATGTAACTCCAAAGACACCGGCATACCGCTACGCTACGGCTGATTTACCGCCGAGGCGGTAAATTTTACAAAGCCTTTTGCGCTTCGCGTGGTGTCAGTACTCCTCGGTAGTCCCTGGTTGGTCCAATCCTCAAGCCCCCGGTGCATTGCGCAACTGTGAGGTTCTCACCGCGCTAGGCGCATCTTCATAGCCGCTTGCGAGCCGCGCTGTCGTGGTGCTTAATATCGGATCGAATGCGCGCGACCGGATAGTCTGATCACCAACTCTCTCGCAGTGAGCTCGAGTATGTACAAGTCTCTTTCGCGGCTTTGTCTCACATTGGCAGCCGCCGCCATTCTCCCCGCTCTAGCGGCGGGTCAATCGACCGCACCGATCAAGCCTGGTCCCCCGCTCAAGCTGTCCGACCTCGACAGAACCACGAACGCATGCACCGACTTCTATCAGTTCGCCAACGGGGGATGGCTGGCCTCCAATCCCGTCCCGCCCGCCTTCTCGTCATGGGGCAGCTTCACCGAGCTCACTGAGCGCAACAATCTCGTCCTGCGTGACGTTCTCGAGTCCGCCGCGCGAGCAGCGAAAACGACGAAAGACCCGAACACGAAAAAGCTGGGTACGTTTTACGCCAGCTGCATGGACTCCGCTGGAGCGGAAGCAGCCGGCGCGAAGCCCCTCGCGGGTGAGCTCGCGCGGATCGCCGCGATCAACAGTCGCGCCGATCTCAGCGCGGTGATCACTCACCTTTACGCTATTGGACAATCGCCGATTTTCGGGTTCGGATCCGATCAGGACGCGCGGAACAGCTCGCTCGTCATCGTCGCCGCCAATCAGGGCGGCCTCGGGCTTCCCAATCGCGAGTATTACACGAAAACGGACGCACGCTCGGAGACGATCCGAACCGCATATGTCGACCACATAGCGAAGACGTTCCAGCTCCTCGGCGATCAAGCCGAGGCGGCGAAGACAAAAGCCGGAAAGGTGATGGCTCTGGAGACAGCCCTCGCCAATGCGTCGAGAACACCCGTACAGCTCCGCGATCCCATTGCGAACTACAACCCAATGCCGGTCACGTCGCTCAATGAGATGA
>DATAIM010000117.1:0-6783 GCA_036262655.1 Gemmatimonadaceae bacterium
CGTCATGCGGTCGGAATCGACCTTTGCGCGCGGCTCCGTGTAGTGCACGTTGCCGAGGAGGTAGAGGACCTTCTGGTCGCCATAATATTCGGCGCTGTCGGCAATCAGCGTGTTGCCCTGACCTTCGCAGTGGTAGGTCACTCCACCGCCCTGAAAGAAGTTGTACTGGCCGCTGGGCATCTTCTGGGCGGTCGTGCGCGTGTTACCCGTGCTGGTCTCGTATTGCAGCAGGCACTGCCGAGCAGGTGCCTGCGCCCCTGCCGGAGATGCAAAGGATGCGATCAGTGTGGCAAGTGAGACCGCGACGAAGGGGGCGCGAATTCGACGCATCCTTATTGGCCGGGCAGCGTGACAGCCCCTGTCGAGCCGCGCTTGGTCTTGAAGATCTGCACGTTCTGCATATTCGGGTCGGACTTGAAGCCCACTCCTTCGAGGCGTCGGCCGGGTTCGGTCAGAACAAAGGCACTGTCGCTCGAGATCTCGTTCAGCTGCTGATCGTATTTGAGGTACGGCGTAGTGAGGCGCCGGCCTTCCTCCGTTATCACTACCACATCGCCGCGGCCAATCATGGTACTGAGGCGAGTGTTGTACGTTCCCTGTCTGGACGTCAGGTATGCGTCGCGCGCTCCGCTGGTCGTAAAGAATGTCACCTCGACCTTTCGGAGCTCGACCCGTGTATTGTCATCGAAGAAATATGCTGTGTCGGACAGCAGCTCTGCGCGCGAAAGTCCCTTGTCCGTGAGATTGAAGCGCGCGCCGAACATCACCTGATCCGCCGAGTCGACAAGTGCCGACCTCGCTACTACAGGGGGTGCCTTTCTATCGTCGCAGGCACCAGCAGCTGCGGCTAGTCCGGCAAAGAGCATGAGCGGCACGAGTCCGGCCGGTTTCATACGACTCCGGCACGCATGAGATCATGCAGGTGGATCACCCCAACGAGCAGCTCCCCGGCATCGACGACGGGCATCGAGATGATTCCATACTGCTCCATTCTGTAGACGATTGCGCTTGCGAGCTCGTCCTCGTGCGCGATCCGGGGATTCGCCGTCATGACACTGCTTACCGGGACGGGCATCACGTTCTCTTCACGCTCCATCAACCGGGTAAGATCACCGGACGTAACGACGCCGCGAACCTTTCCGCTTGCATCGCGGATCACAGCGATCCCCCGCTTCTCAGCGAGCTGCACCACCGCTTCGCGCATAGTTGCGTCCGGAGACAGGACCGGAACGAGGTCGCCGGTGACCATTACGTCGCGCACCTGGGTTATCAGGCGTTTCCCGAGTGCGCCAGCTGGATGAATGCGCGCGAAGTCGTCTGCCCTGAAACCCTTTTCCTCGAGCAGCGCTACGGCAAGTGCATCGCCGATCGCTAGCGCGACGGTCGTGCTGGTCGTCGGCGCTAGATCGAGGACGCACGCCTCCTCGCTGACCCACGCGTCGAGTGCGATGTCCGTATGCCGGCCGAGCGTCGAGCCGATGTTCCCGACGATCCCGATCGTGCAGACACCGAGTCGCTTCAGGTGATCGAGCAGTGCTACGAGCTCGCTCGACTCTCCGCTCTTCGATATGAGAATCGCGACGTCGGATTCGCCCACGATCCCCAGATCGCCATGCAGGCTCTCGGCGGGATGGAGGAATGTTGCAGGTGTGCCGGTGGAAGTGAGCGTGGCGGCGATCTTTCTGCCGATAAGGCCTGATTTTCCCACTCCTGATACGATCGCGCGGCCCGTCGAGCGCGAGAGAATCTCCACCGCTCGAGCGAAGCTGTCAGAGATGCGATGCTCCGTCTGCTCCAGCGCTTCACGCTCCATTCGCACGACGCGCCTTCCGCGCTCGACGATCTCGCTCGTTTTCATCGTCGGGCTGCCGTCCAGACGGCGACCATGCTCCTCAACAGGCTCTCGAGCTCGGATAATGGGAGCATGTTCGGCCCGTCACTCGGCGCCTCGTCGGGCCGCGGATGGGTCTCCAGAAATACACCCTGCGCGCCGGCCGCAATCGCGGCAAGAGCGAGCGGCGGAATGAACTCGCGTGCGCCGCCGCTGGCGCCTCCCGCTCCGAGTCCCGGGCGCTGTACACTGTGCGTCGCATCGAAAACGACGGGACACCCAGTCGCGGCGGACAACCGTGAGAACGACCGCATATCGACAACCAGATCACCGTAACCGAAGAAGGTTCCCCGTTCGGTGACTGCGATCTCGCTCTTGCGTGGTGCCGGTTGAGCACCACGAACCTTGTCCACCGCACCCCGCATTCCTTCGGGGTAAAGCCATTGTCCCTTCTTGATGTTCACCGCTCTGCCAGTGGCTCCGGCCGCCTCGAGGAGATCTGTCTGTCTGCAGAGGAACGCTGGAATCTGGAGGGCATCCGCAACTTCAGCGGCGCCCTCGCACTGCGCGGGTAGATGAACATCCGTGATGATGCGCATTCCGGTGGCGTGCTTCACAGCCCGCAGCGCTGCGATTCCTGCCTCTACGCCTGGCCCGCGCGGCGCGCCTCGAGCCGAGCGGTTGGCCTTGTCGAAGCTTGCCTTGAAGACGATTCCACCGGGGACGATGTGCGCGACACGCTGGAGCTCTCGCGCGATGGAGAGGTTGAGAGCGTCATCCTCAACGACGCACGGTCCGGCAATTACAAAAAGCTTGTCCGTCGGAAAAAGTGAACCCACCTACTGCGCCTTCTCCAGCGCCACCTGCTTTCTCCCGGCGCGCTGCTTCTTTCCGTCGAGCGCGGCGCCGATGAAGCTCGCAAACAGCGGATGCGGACGGGTAGGTCGCGATTGAAGCTCCGGATGGAACTGGCACCCGATGAACCACGGATGCGTCTGAAGCTCCACGATCTCGACGAGCGAGCCATCCGGCGACAAGCCACTCAACGTCAACCCATGCTCCACGAAGGCGTCTCTGTAGGCGTTCGACACCTCATACCGATGCCGGTGTCGCTCGCTTACCTGGGGTATTCCGTAGATGGCCGCGGCTCGCGTGCCTGTACCGAGCTTACAAGGATACGCTCCAAGCCGCATGGTCCCACCCATGTCGGTAACATGCTGCTGGGATTCCATCAACGAGATTACCGGATTCGCGCACTCGGGCGCAAACTCGCTGGAGTGGCTGTCGCCGAGGCCAATCACGTTCCTGGCGAACTCGATGATAGCCGTCTGCATGCCAAGGCAGATTCCAAAGAACGGCACTCCGGCTTCTCGCGCATACCGGATCGCCTCAAGCATTCCTTCGATTCCCCGCACACCAAAGCCACCGGGAATCAGAACGCCGTGATAGTCGGCGAGAAGCTCGCGGGTCTTTTCACGGCTGCTGAACATGTCGCTGGCCAGCCACGAGATGTCGACCGCGGCGTCGTTCCCGATGCCGCCGTGAATCAATGCCTCCTGGACGCTCTTGTAGGAGTCGACCAGCTCGGTGTACTTGCCTATCACCGCGATCCGGATGCGGTCCGACGGATCGACGATGCGGCGAACCATCGCGCGCCATGGTCCCAGGTCTGGCGCCTTTCGTCCGAGCAGACCGAGCCTGTGCATCACCCTTTCGTCGAGTCCCTGCTCATGGAACGACAGCGGGATCTGATAGATCGTGGGCACGTCACGACTTTCAACGACGGCGCCGAATTCGACGTTGCAGAAAAGAGCGATCTTTCTCTTCACTTCCTCGGAGAGTGCGCGCTCGCTGCGACAGATGAGAATGTCAGGCTGAATTCCGATCTCCATCAGCTCACGGACGGAGTGTTGAGTGGGTTTCGTCTTCACTTCTCCCGCTGCGGCGATGAAGGGCACCAGCGTCAGATGAATGAAGATGGCGTTGTCGCGGCCAATTTCGTGTCTGAATTGACGGATGGCTTCAAGAAACGGGAGAGACTCGATGTCGCCGACGGTACCGCCAATCTCCACGATAACGACGTCGCTTTCCGGCGCGAGGCGCTTCATCGCTGCCTTGATCTCATCGGTCACGTGCGGAATCACCTGTACCGTCGAACCGAGGTATTCGCCCCGGCGCTCCTTCGTGATCACGTTCAGATAGATGCGACCGGTTGTCACGTTGTTTGGCTGAGCGAGCGAGCGATCTATGAACCGCTCGTAGTGTCCGAGGTCCAGGTCGGTTTCTGCTCCGTCGTCGGTTACGAAAACTTCGCCGTGCTGAAAGGGCGACATCGTTCCCGGATCGACATTCAGATAAGGGTCGAACTTCATGATCGTCACTCGCATGCCCCGCTCGACGAGAAGCCTTCCGATCGAGGCGGCGGCGATTCCCTTCCCGAGCGACGAAACCACGCCGCCCGTGACGAAGATGTAGCGAGTCTGCTGCTTTGATTGAGGCTGCATGGTCACCGTCCGGCGATGAATTCCTGCCATCGCGCGTTCGCGCGACTCAGGTCGTCTTCTGTATCTATTCCCGCAGCCGGTGCATCCTGCGCAACGGCGACTCCAATCGGGATTCCGGCGGCGAGAGGCCTCAGCTGCTCGAGCCGTTCCGTGTTCTCCAGCGGATGTGCCGGCAGCGAAATCCACTGCTCGAGCGCGTCGCGCGAGTACGCGTACACGCCAAGATGCTGGAGCATACTCATCTCCTTCGATCCAATGGCTTCGCGATCGCGCACGAAAGGAATTCCCGCACGCGAGAAATAGAGGGCGCGGCTGTCGTGTCCAAGCACCACTTTCACGATGTTCGGGTTCGTGGCGATATCCCATGACGCAGGCGATGCTGCCGTGCCGACGGGAAACTTGCCGGACGACACCATTTCCGCTGCGCCTGCTACCGCGCTCCGGCCAATGAACGGCTCATCGCCCTGGACATTTACAACCGTCGTGAAGTCAGCGAAGCGGGAAAGCCTCGCTACTTCAGCAACACGGTCGGTGCCCGAAATGTGGTCGCTGCCAGTCATCACGACTTCAGCGCCTGCTTCCTGAACCGTTGCGGCGACGCTTTCCTCATCGGTAGCGACGACGACGGCATCTCCGATTTTCATTTCTGAGATGCGCTGCCACACGCGGACAATGAGGGGAACGCCGGCGAGAAGTCGCAGCGGCTTTCGGGGGAGGCGGACCGCGGCGAGGCGCGCCGGAATAACAACGAGCGTCCTCATCCACCACCAGAATTCGCGCGGTCGGATGCAAAAGTCACGCCAGTAAATATAAGTCGGGTGCGGCTGCGACGCGAGGAAACCCGCTCACCGCACCACTACAGGGAAAGCGAGAAGCCGAGCGAGAACGCGTTGCGATGCGTGAACGAAGTCTTTCGATAATTCGGATCGATGTGATACTCGGCCTTCAGAAGCTTCACTCCCACCCCCACACTGATATTCTGGATAAGGTCGGGAAGCTCTCCAACACCCGCCGCGCCGGCCGCGTATCGGAGGCTGACCACAGGTGCGCCAACGAACGGTAGAGCTGGACGCGGCAGAGGCACACTGTACTCGCCCTCGACGTAGAGAAGTCGATTGCCGCCGAGTGCAAGGAGATCAACCGTGGCGAGCGTACCTGCGCCACCGAGGTAAGCGAAGCGCTGCGGCGGTGCTGCATCACCAAAGCCGAGAACGGCGTGCGCGCGAAAATCGAAGTGCTGCGTGCCGAACGTGGGGAAGCTGGCCTTGCTCCCCAGGGTGGCTTGCGTGAACTGTCCGCCGTCGTCGCTGGCGACAAGCGTCGGAGAATCGAAAGCGTGCTCTATCCGCATACTCATGTTCGCCTTCACATCGGCCTCCTCGTACTCGACCCCGACGCCGGCGAGGCCCGAAGTCGTGTGCCCCTCGAGTATTGCCGGATTCGGACGCCGCATCTTGAGGCTGTCGGTTCTCCCGAAGAAACTCCATGGGGCGTTTGTATGCCACGTGGCCACACCCGTCGACCACGCGTCCTCATACAGAACGCCGACATATGGCTTCCACGTTGTACTTCCCGTCACGATCCGATGAGTGATCTCTGCCGTTCCCCTGTCAGCGCGGAAATAATTCCGGGAGTCGCTGCCCACTCCGAGGGCCGTCAAGCTGTTGATGATGTCGGTTCGAATCCACCGATCGTTCGAGAACGTCTCCCGGCCGATATCGATTGCAACTTCGTCGAGCTTGCTCAGCTGGATCTTTGTTTCGAGGCGCGGGTCGAAGGCACCGAGATGGGAACGATACGCGACTGTCGCATCCATCTTGAGCCGCTCGGCGCCCAGCATAAGTGTCGGGCCCCACGGCAGCACCAGCCCGTCGACGCGGTTGTATGCGGGGATGCGAAATCCAATGCCGAGGGGCAGCGAGAGAGGAGCTTCGTCATAGTTGACGTAACTGGTGTCCACCGGCTTGGCGGTCACACTCCCGGTTTGCGCCGCAGATCGCGCTGATGCGGTCAGCGTCGTGATCATCGCCAGCGCGACGAAACGGAATCTCATGTCGACAAACGTAGAAAGTTTTCTATCAGATGGATTCCTGACTGCGTCATCACTGACTCCGGATGGAATTGAACTCCCCACACTGGATGGATACGGTGTCGCAGCGCCTGGATTTCCCGGGAATCATCCGCTCCCCACGCCAGAATCTCCAGCTCAGGCGGCAACGATCGCTCGTCGACCGTGAGGGAATGATACCGCATAACCTCGAGGGGTGACGGAAGACCCTGGAAGAGATCCCTCGCGCCATGATGGATCCGGGAAATCTTGCCGTGCATGAGCACGGGCGCACGTACCACCCGGCAACCGTACGCCTCCGCGATCGCCTGGTGGCCAAGGCACACTCCGAGGATCGGAACCGAACCACCGAAAACGCGAATGGCGTTGATGCTGATACC
>DATAIM010000118.1:0-14606 GCA_036262655.1 Gemmatimonadaceae bacterium
TCGTTTTCGTCGATGAGCTGAACAAGTACGCGCCCGCGGAAGGGCAGGAGACGTACGTCCGGAAAATGCTGCTCGACATCGCGGAGCGCGGCCGGTACCTGGGGCTCGTCCTCTTCAGCGCGCAGCAGTTCCGCTCGCAGGTCCACCGCCGCGTCGTTGGCAACTCGGGCACCGCATTGTACGGCCGGATGGATGGCGATGAGCTCGCCACGCCGGGTTATTCGGTGCTGAGTGCGGCGACACGAACGAAGCTGGCGACGCTCGAGAAGGGACAGCTGATGGTTCGTCACCCGCATTTCACACAGCCGATATTCATAAGATTCCCGCGCCCCGCTGTTCTCTCGGGACGCGAAGGGGCGGAACGCTTTCCGCAGGCAGCGGAAGCGACGATCGATTCGGCGCTCTACCGTTCGCTCCGGGTGCTCGATCCGACGATCACTCTCGCCTGGGTGAAGAATCTCGCGGCACTGTACGACGAAGATGAGCTGATCAAGCTTCGCAATGCGGCGCGGCTTCAGAAGCCCGCGAGCGTGCGCGCATTCTTCGAGCAGCGCCTGCGCCAGGTGCTCGCGTCCGATGCGGCCACCTCCGTTACTCGTCCGCTGGTACCGCCGCTCAAGCCGCTGCCCGTTGGCGACCCGTATGAATAGGCACCTGTTCCTCATGACGGTGCTGATCGCGTCCGCTTCCTTTCCGTTGTCGGCTCAGACGGTGCTGCTGCAGATCAGGCCTCGGGCCGGCGACACGCTCTCCGTGCGGATGAACCAGACGGTCGAGATGTCAGGTGCGCCGGAGGGATGCACCGCGGCTCATTCAAGGCAGCAGCCGCAAGGCTTACGTCAAAATGTGTGTGCGGAAGCGACCCGGACGATGACGACACGCACGGAAGTTTTCAGCCGCGCGATCGTCAGGCAGTCGGGAGCGGAGACGACGACGCTGCTCGCGATCACTGATTCCATTCGTACTTCCTCCTCGCCAGGGAGTGCGAAAGCTGCTTCGCCGGTTCGCATGCGAGGGCGGGACAACACGTTCGAGCTCAGAGTCTCCTCGGATGGAGGGGCCGAGGTAATCGGGCAAGACGCGAGCGATGAGCTCCGTGCAGTGTTTGGACAGATGCCGGCGACCTTGTCGAGAAAGCCGGTCGCTGTTGGCGAAAAATGGGCACGCGAGATGCGGCTTCCGGTCACTGGTGAAGCCGGGGCCTGGGGGCTCGTGCGCGCCACTTTCCAGCTGGACTCGCTCGGCAGAAACGGCAGCGTTGCATATATCTCGATGCGTGGAACTCTCACGCATGATCACAGTGACGGAAGCGACTCGGAGCTGTCAGGGTCGATGTCGGGATCGATGCAGCTCGATCGCCGCCTGGCGTGGATCACCGAGACACGTGCGTCGATCGACGTGACTTCCGTCGTTCACTCACCGGGCGGCGGCCGCCCCATGCGGGTACGCACGAAGATTACTCAGCTTCTGCGAGCGGGATCGGGTCGATGAAGATCGCGCATCTCTCCGACCTTCATCTCGGTCTTCGGCAGTACCAGCGGCAGACTCAGACCGGCATCAACCAGCGCGAAGCCGACGTTGCGAATGCTTTCCGGCGGGCAGTAGACCGGATCATCGAGCTTCAGCCGGATGTAGTTCTTATCGGCGGCGACATCTTCCATGCTGTCCGGCCGGGTAACACCGCGATCTTGCACGCATACTGGCAGTTCTCGAAGCTGGCGCAGATGCTGCCGAACGCTGTCATCATCATAGTCGAGGGAAATCACGACAGGCCCCGTACCAAGGAAGCCGGGAACATCATCCGCTTGTTCTCCTCACTTGGAATCACGGTCGTCGACACGGACGCCAAGCGCCTGTCGTTCAGGGATGGAGAGCTTTCCGTCCTCGTCGTGCCTGCCCTCTGCAAAAGACCCCGGCTCGACCCTGATCCAGCAGCCAGATACAACGTCCTGCTTATCCACGGGCTGCTCGAGGGCGTAGGCAGGCGATACGGCACGCTAGGCGACAGACCGGATGGAGACATCACGCTTTCCGAGCTGATGCCTGAGAAATGGGACTACGTGGCGCTCGGCCACTACCACGTTTATCAACGTGTCGCTCCTGCCGCGTATTACTCAGGGTCCATCGAGTACTCGAGCACGAACATCTGGGGAGAGGTCGATGAACAGAACGAGAAGGGAGTTCCCGGAAAGGGATTCATCCTTCACGACCTCGCATCCGGCGCGCATCGCTTCGAGCAGATTCCGCTCGCGCGCCGCGTAGTCGATCTTCCCTCGATCCAGGGAGGCGGACTCACTGCGACCGCGTTGAGCGATGCGATCTGCTCAAGAGTGGACGCATGCGATGGTGGGATCGACGATCGCGTCGTGCGGCTCGTGGTGTCGGATGTTCCGCGACACATCCTGCGCGATCTCGATCACCGAAAGATCAGGGAGTTCAAGCGTCGTGCGCTCCATTTTCTCCTCGATGCGCGCCGGCCGCAACCGGTTCGGATAGAGGGCGGCGCACCCGGCCGGCGGGCATCGCTGACCGACACAGTTCGGCTGATGCTGGAAAAACGCGAAATCACCCCCGGCATCGATCGTAAAACCCTCGTCGACCTTGGCCTGCATTACCTGAACGAAGCAGATCGCCTCGCCCCCGCAATCACGGGAGACGAAACGTGAGGCTTCACGCCATCCGGCTGCAGAATTTCCGGCAGCACGTCAACACCGAGATTGTTTTCGAGTCGGGTCTCACGGGCATCATCGGCCCGAACGGAGCCGGTAAGACGACAATTCTCGAGGCGATCGCGTTCGCGTTGTATGCCTACGGACGCTCGACTCGTGAGCAGATGATCTCGCTCACTGCGACGGGCAGGCAAACGATGTCGGTGGAGCTCGAGTTCGAGCTCGGACGTCACAAGTACAGGATTTTGAGAACGCGGCACAATGCGTGGCTGTTCCTCGACGGAGACGACAGCCCGATGGCCGAGTCTTCGACGGGAGTGACAGAGCGCCTCCAGCGGCTTCTCGGAATGTCTCGCGATGAATTCTTCCGGACGTACTTCACCGGCCAGAAGGAGCTCGCGCTGATGGCCGCGATGGCGTCATCGGAGCGTGCGCGTTTCCTCTCCAAGGTGCTTGGTTACGAGAAGCTTCGCGTCGCGCAGGACATGATTGCGGAACGACGCCGCACGCTGAACGCCGAGATCTCGGGACTACGCGCCGGAATGCCGGATCCCGAGTCAGTCGAGAGATCAGTCGAAGAAGCAAAAGCTCGCGTGGCTCAGGCGACCGGCGCATCCCAGAGCGCGGTGCACCGCAGCTCGCAGCTGGATGCCGCCTTGAGCGCCATTCGTCCCAAGTGGGAGCTCGCGCAGCAGAACCGCGACAAGGTTCAGTCGATCTCGCTCGAAATCACTTCGAACGAGAAGGAGGAAGTTTCGCTTCGCCGTAATCTCGAGCGCGTCGCATCGGACCTGGCGAAGGTCGCGGAGTCGCGCGCCGAGCTGTCACGATTGCAGCGGTCGCTCGAGCCAATGGGTGAGCTTCGCGAGGAGCTCGCGATCCTCGACGAGATGTATCGTGAAGAGGGGCGGCGGAAGACGCTGGTCGAGGGCGAAGTCGCATTGCGCGAGGAGCTCGACCGGCTTCGCGCGCGCCGGACTGAGATCGCGAGGGCTCCCGAGGAGGAAGAGGAGGTCACGATCGAGCTCGAAAAAATGCGCGCAGAGCTGGAGACGGCGCAGGGTGATCTGGAGGCGCGGCGTACCGAATGGGTCCGAGACCGCCAGGATGCAGACACGAAGCTTCGTGACCTCCGCAAGCAGTTCCTCGAGGTGCAGGCTCAACGCGAGCGCGTCATCAGCCTCGGCGCCGATGGGGCCTGCCCGACCTGCAGCAGAAAGCTTGGCGAGAATCTTCAGACCGTTGTCGAGCACCTCACCGAGACGGAGGAAACGCTCCGCGTCGACGGTGCCTATTACCGGCGTCGGTTCGAACAGCTTTCCGAGATGCCTGCCAACGTTCGTGAGCTGGACGAGCGCCGACGCGCGCTGACCGCGGAAACCGGCGCACTGGAGCGCAAGCTCGCCCGCGTTCAGCTGGCGGTGCAGGAGCTCTCAGGGCTCCTTCGGGACATCGGTGTCAAAGAGAGGCGGATCGACCAGATGCGCCGCGACATTTCGATTATTACGCGCGGCTTCGATGCAGCGCGCTACGACTATGTGAAAGCGGAAATCGCCACGCTTGCTCCACTGAGTGAGCGCGCCGCGCGCATGGCGGCGCTGCTCGAGCGCGAGCCGCAGCTTCTCAAGGAGCAGAGCGACTACATGACCGCGCTTTCCTCGGTGGAGTCCCTCCTCGGAACTCTTCGGGTCCGGCACAGGCAGATGTCCTTCGCCGTGGCCGACTTCGACCGCCTCAAGACCGATTACGAGCGTTGCTTTGCCGAAGCACGGGCTGCGGAGCTCGATGGGAATACCGCAGCGGGAAATCTGCGGAACGCCCAAGAGGCGCTCGAGAAGGCGCTCATCGCAGCGGAGGAATCAAGAGCGGCGCAGGCGACGGTCGCACTGCGCGAGGGCGAGCGACGTCTTCACGAGGAGCTCGATCGCGCCTTCAACGAGATGCGCGCTCAGCTCAACGCACAGCTTCGCCCGGAGCTCTCCGAGCTCGGTACTACGTTCCTCCGCGAGTTGATGGACTCACGGACTGCCGAGATCGAGCTGGACGAGAAGTACAACATCAGTGTCCTGGAGGATGGCATCGCAAAGCCGGTGCTCTCCGGCGGTGAGGAGGATCTCGCAAACCTGGTGCTGCGTCTCGCAGTATCGCAGATGATAGCCGAGCGTTCAGGCCAGGCGTTCTCGCTCCTCATTCTGGACGAGGTTTTCGGCTCGCTCGACGAAACCAGGCGATTCAACGTGCTCGAGCTGCTGCGCGCTCTCGGCGACAGGTTCGAGCAGGTTATTCTCATCACCCACATCGAGGCTGTGCGCGATGGACTCGATCAGGTCGTGTCCGTTCGTTACGACGCCTCTCTCGCGCAGTCGGTGGTGGAGCAGAGTCAGGGCGGCGGCAGCGCACACTCGGCCGGTGCCGCCGACGAGAATCTCGGACTCGAGCTAGAGCCAGCGGGAGCCGCTTGATGGCCGTCTCCCGAGCGTGGCGCAATCAACGCCAGGCAGGCGGCCCGCATCGTATTCAGGATACCGACATCGCAAAGCTGAACGAGGTGTTCAGCGAATCCTTCACCGACCGGTACCGCCGCGACGGGATGGCGGGAGTCCGCGTTCCTCATCTCAATCCCCCGGTGTGGAGATTCGCGATCTCGGATGCAGGCGAAGGCGCAATGCTCTGGAGAGACGACCGCGGCAACGTGGTGGCGTTCAACGTTGCGCACCTCTCGGGAACTGAGGCGTGGATGGGGCCGCTCGCGGTTCATCCTGATCATCAGGGTCACGGAGTCGGCAAGGCAGTCGTGAGCGCCGGAATCGAATTTCTGAAGGCAAGCGGGGCGAAGGTGATCGGCCTCGAAACAATGCCGCGCACGATGGATAACATCGGGTTCTATAGCTCTCTCGGGATGATCCCCGGCTACCTCACCCTCACGGTAACGGTCGATGGCGTATTCTCGGCTCCGATGACCGGGCGCACCAAAGCGGTGCGGCTCGGCAGCCTGTCGCCCGATGAGCTCGAGCACTCCGTCAAGGCGTGTCGAGCACTAACTCACTCATTGCTTGCGGGCTACGATTTCTCGAAGGAGATATGTCTCACGGAAGAGCTGGCTCTTGGTGACACGCTGATGCTGTTCGAAGGCGATACGCTTCTGGCGTTTGCGGTGTGTCACTCTGTTCCGCTGGTGGAAGGACGCGTCCGCGAAGAGCTCCGAGTGCTGAAGCTTGTCGCAGCCAGCGACGAGTATTTCGATGAGCTCGTTTCCGTGCTGTCGGATCACGCGAGGCGAAGCGGCACCCGCCGCGTGGCGTTCCGATCACAGGGCCAGTACCCCGGCGCCTACCGGCGGCTGATGGAGCGGGGGGCCCGTGTCAGGTGGTCAGACCTGAGAATGACGCTCGACGGTTACCAGGAACCGAGACCCGAGAGAGGAATAGTCCTCTCCAACTGGGAGATCTAGGCCGCACCTCGAGCCGGCTTTCGAATGCTCCCCTGGTCGTCAGCGCCTGAACAGGGATCGCATTGCCGATGAGAGCGTGATCTTCCGGAGGTAAAGCAACTCTTCCGGCGCGAATGGCACAGGATCGATTCCGAGTTGATTCTGGAGTTCGTTCTGGTCCACCGTATTGTCAACTGCGAGGAGATCCAGGAGGCTTGTAGTCACGGGCGGATTGGGGAGAACGCGCTGCAAAACGGCGACGAGGGGGCGAATGACACCAACCGGAACGCCGATCAGAAAGCGGGAAGCGTTCATCGCGATCAATATCCGCTCCGTCATCTGGCGAAGGGTGAGCGGAGTCAAACCGCCGAGGGTGTAGATCTGTCGTACGCTCGAGTCCTGTTCGAGAACCTGGACGACTGCCTTGGCGACGTCCGAGACGGCAACGGGCTGAAACCTCGCGCTCCCTCCTCCGGGCAGAGGAAAGAGCAGCGGCGAGAGACGAACGAGGCGGGCAAGAACATTTACGAACTCGTCCTCGCGTCCGAAGATCACCGAAGGCCGGAGGACGGTCCATCGCGCGGAGCTTTCCGTCACCACATCCTGAGCGACGCCCTTGCTCCGAAGAAAGCGGTACGGCGACCGGCTGTCGGCTCCGTTCTGGGACATGTATACGATCCGCTCGACTGATTCCGTGCGTGCCGCGTCAATGAGAACGCGCGTTGCGTCGGTATTGGTGGAATCGTAGTCGTCGCCTGACTTCTCGATCGCAATGGCGGCGAGGTGCACAAGAGATCCCGCATCTTTCATCGCTGCCCGCATGGTTTCGGCATCGCGGATGTCACCAACGCGCATCTCGAGTGCGAGATGCCCGATGCGCTGGGCCGCCTTGCGGGTATCTCTAACAACGGCCCGGACCTTCCACCCGCCTGTAACGAGCTCCGTGCAGACGCGTGTGCCGACAAAGCCCGCTGCGCCTGTTACGACAACTGGTTTCTCGCGCAGATCCGGCAGAGGCTGGGGTTTTTCCGCGACAGCTGTCGCGGCGGCGCTGTCGATTTCGAAACTCGGCGCCAGATACTCGTCGGAGGGTCGAGTCATGGCGCGCTCAATCGCAACTAGGCTTCAGGGTCGCCGCTCGAGCGGGACCTGCGGGCGATGATCCGCCAGAAGAGCAGGAAGAAACCAATCGTGAGCAGGAGGTGTATATATCCGGGTGCCTCGGTGGTGAATGTGATCACCGCCCACACCGCGATGACGATGACTGCGGCTGCGATGCCGAGATCCATTTCTGATTCGTTGACGGTAAGTTTGCGCGCCGGTAAATTATAGTCGTTCCAGAGGTGCGATGGCTGCATCTCTGCGGGGCGGAGAGATTCACTTTTTGAGCCGTTAAGTCCTCCGGGTGGGTCCGAAAAGTCGTGCATGATGTCATGCCCCAGTGCGGGGAAGACAGAAGGCAGCGGTGAGGACCTCATACATTCGACAGGGCTTCAAAAACCCTCTTCGTTCCCGTCGTTCCTGGCTCCGCCGTCGCCGTTGTGTGCCGGCGGAGCTTTTTTTGTCGCATTCACCTGTCGGAGGTCGCGACTCCAGCACCGAAGCCAATGCCCACCGTCACGGTAACACGCCGTCTCAGATTCAATGCCGCCCATCGCGTCTTCAATCCGGCGTTCTCAGACGCGCAGAACGATGCGACGTTCGGGAAATGCAACAATCCGAACTGGCATGGTCACAACTACACTCTCGACGTTTCGGTCGAAGGGCCGATAGACGACAGCACTGGGTATGTTCTCGACCTGGCACGTCTTCGCGACATCGCCGAGCGGGAAGTCATCGGAATCGTCGATCACCGGAACTTCAATCTGGATGTGGACTTCATGCGAGGCGTCATTCCGACGTCGGAGAACATCGTCGTCGCGTTCTGGAAAATTCTTGAGCCTGCCGTCGCCCCGGCACGCTTGAAGCGCCTCACTCTCTGGGAAACAGAAAACAACTATGTCGAATACTCTGGTAGCTGAGGATCTCGAAGACCTCGTCCGCCGGCAGCTCGAGCTCCTCGGCGAGGACCCCGAGCGCGAGGGACTTATAAAGACCCCGGCGCGCGTCGCTGCGTCGCTCAAATGGCTCACACGGGGATATGAGCGGGACGCCCGCCAGGTCATCGGCGATGCCCTGTTCGACGAATGCCACGCGAACATGGTCATGGTGCGGGACATCGAGCTCTACTCGATGTGCGAGCATCACATGCTGCCGTTCTATGGGAAGGCCCATGTCGCCTACATCCCGAATGGACGGATCGTCGGCCTTTCGAAGCTGCCTCGTGTCGTCGATGTCTTCGCGCAGCGTTTACAGGTACAGGAGCGGCTGACAGAGCAGATCGCCGAGGCACTGAGCGATGTCCTGGAGCCACTCGGTGTTGGCGTTGTGATCGAGGCGTATCATCTCTGCATGATGATGCGCGGAGTGCAGAAACAGAACTCGAAGACGATCACCTCGGCGTTGCGCGGCGTTTTCAGGGACGACCACAAGACGCGCGACGAATTTCTGCGGCTGGCTCACAACGCATGATCGCGGGGTCCGGCGGCGCCCTCGCCGGGCGGACTGCGCTCGTCACCGGCGCGTCACGTGGGATAGGAGCAGAGATCGCCAGGGCGCTTGCGGCGGGTGGAGCACGAGTCGCGCTCGTGGCGAGAACGCAGTCGGCACTCGAGGCGCTGGCGGGTGAGATCGGTGGCGATGCATTGGTGGTGGCAGGGGATCTCTCGCAGGAAGCATCGTTATCCAAGGCGGCCACAGCGGTGCGCGACGCGTTCGGTGGTCCGCCGGATATTCTCGTCAACAACGCCGGTGTCTTCCGGATCGTCGCTCTCGAGTCGATGGAGCCGGCCGACTTCAGCGCGATGCTGCGGTTGAATCTCCTCGCGCCCTTTCTTGTGTCTCGCGAATTCCTGCCGGCGATGCGCGCGCGCGGATCTGGTCATGTAATCACCATCGGCTCTATCGCGGACCGCGTCATCTACGCGGGCAATGGCGCGTATTCCGCATCGAAGTTCGGAATGCGAGCCATTCACGAGGTGCTTCGAGAGGAGACGAGGGGGAGCGGGATAAAGGCGACTCTTGTCTCTCCGGCCAGCGTCGATACCGACATATGGGACCCCATACGGTTTCCTGGTGAGTCGGCGTCGCCGGACAGAAGCGGAATGATGGATCCCGCGGCGGTGGCTGACGCCGTTCTCTACGCGGTAACACGACCTTCCGGCGTAAACATCGACGAGCTGCGCCTGTCGAGAGCCTGACGGAGCATCGTGTACATCGAGCTGATCGACCTGCTCCGCTGTCCACGCGACCACGCTGAGAGCTGGCTCGTAGCCGCATTCAGGAGTATGGATGGACGAGTCGTGCTGGAGGGAAAGCTTGGATGTCCGATCTGCTTTTCCAGCTTTCCCATCAAGGGAGGTGTCGCTGATCTCCGGGTCGCCGGTGCCTCAGATTACGACTTCATCGCGGAAAGCTTTGCCCCGCAAGACGACGAGGCGGTTCGAGCGGCAGCACTGATGGGGCTGGTGAAGCCAGGGTCGCTCGTTGTGTTATCCGGCGAGTCCGCGCGTCTCGCGCAAAAAGTCAGCGAGCTAACCGAGGCGCGCGTGATAGCGTTCAACCCGGCAATGGCGGTCGCCGAGAGCGAACGGGTTGCCGTCGTGCTATCGAACATGCGCTTTCCATTCGCCTCCGGCTCCGTTGACGGCATTATCCTCAATGAGTCGACCTGCGCATTTGTAACCGATGCCGCCCGCATTCTCCGCCCGGGGGGACGCATCGTGACACCGCTTGACTCACTCCCGCCCGGGAACTTCCGCGAGCTCGCGCGCGACGACATGGTGGCGGTATTCGAGCTGGCAGGTCCGCTTATTCCGCTGTCCCGGTAGACTCGAGCGGGACTGACTCTCGCCTACTCAGTCCGCGTACAAAGAGTCGATCAGCTCCTTGTAATGCTTGTCGACTACCCGCCGCTTTACCTTCTGCGTCGGAGTCATCTCACCTCTCTCGAGCGAGAAATCATGCTCGAGGAGCGCGATCTTGCGAGGCTGCTCGTAGTGGGCGAGCGGCTCGACCATCCGCATTACCTCCTTCTCCATCTTCATCTTCACGGTTGGCATGTTCAAGAGCTGAGCGCGGTCGGTCCAGCTGATGTTTTTCTTTTTTGCCCAGCTCTCGAGCTGCTCGAAGTTCGGCACGATGAGCATCGACGGGAATTTCCGGCGATCGCCGATCATCACCGCCTGGCTCACATACTTGTTGGTCTTGACGAGATTCTCGACCGGCTGCGGTGCGATGTTCTTCCCTCCCGCCGTGACGATGATGTCCTTCTTGCGATCCGTAATCGCGATAAAGCCATCGCGAATCTCGCCGATATCGCCGGTGTGGAACCACCCATCGGAATCGATCGCCTCCGCCGTTGCGGATGGATTGTTGTAGTATCCCTTCATCACGTGCGGGCCGCGAGTCAGAATTTCACCGTCAGCCGCAATCTTGACTTCGACTCCGCCCACGGGCCTGCCAATGGTCCCGATCCGGAAATCGTGGGGTGTATTGACACCGATCACCGGAGACGTTTCGGTAAGCCCGTAGCCCTCGAGAATGATCAGGCCGGCCGCGTAGAAGAACTTGTTGATCTCCGGCGCCAGGGGTGCCCCGCCTGAAACGAAAAAGCGCAGTCGACCTCCCGTGCGTTCCTTGAGTTTCGAAAACACAAGCTTTCGGGCGAGCGAGTACTGTGCCGCCAGAAAGCCACGCGGCTCGCCGCCAGCGAGGCGGACATCGGCCCACCTGTCCGCAACGTCCCTCGCCCAGAAAAAAATCTTCCGCTTCACCGTGCCGCTCGCGAGCGCATTCTGAAGGACGCGCGCGTACATCTTCTCGTACAAACGCGGCACGGAGAACACGATCGTCGGGCGCACCTCCATCATGTTTATCGGGACGGTGTCGAGACTTTCCGCATAGGCAATCGTGCTGCCTGTACCGAACATCAGGTAGTCGCCCATTCGCTGAAAGATGTGTGACAGCGGAAGAAAGCTCAGCGCGACATCGTTTCCCTCGAAGGGCAGCTTGCATCTAGTCACTTCGACGTTCGACCTGATGTTGTTATGCGTCAGCATCACTCCCTTGGGATTGCCTGTCGTTCCCGAGGTGTAGATGAGCGTTGCGATGTCATCGGGGGCGACACTGGCAGCAGTCGCCCGGTAGCGCTCCGCCCCCTGGGGAGTTTCTGCTGCGGCGCCCCGCTGCTCCAGCATTGCGAGCGTCATGTCCGAAGAGGGGCCTCCGTCGTCGAAGCTTATCACATGAAGCAGTGATGGCACCTGCGACCTGATCTCGGCGATCTTGTCTGCCTGCTCTCTCGTGGAGAGGAAGATCGCAACGGCGCCCGCATCGTTCAGTACGTAGGCAATCTGGTCTGCCGGAAGTGTCGGATAGATCGGGACATCGGTGACCCCGCTCGTCAGCGCCGCGTAGTCCGCGATGGCCCACTCGGGTCTGTTCTCCGAAAGAATCGCAACGCGGTCCTTTACTCTGACGCCTAGACTCTCGAGACCGAGCGCAGCATGCCGCACGCGTTTCAGGATCTCACGGTGGGAGATCGAGCGATAGGTGCCGCCGCTCTTGAACATGAGGGCATCCGGCTTGTCGAATTTCTCTGCTGCTTCGAAGAAAAGCTCGTTCAACGTTCCGGGCGGGGGACCGGGACCGCCGCTCACTATTGCATTACGCGGAGCGGCCGCAGTCGCGGTCACTTCGGCTTCACCTTCAGCACGAGCCTGACCGGACTGCCTTTGACGTTTGATCCTCGATAGCGCACCGTCGCGCTGACGATCACCGAATCGACCAGAGATGCCAGCCGCGTCGGATCGATTTTGACTTTTCGCGACGCGATGCCCCCCGCATCCGTCGTGTCGGCGGTCGAAAGTCGTCCGCCATCATCCACGAGCTGGGCCAGCCCGGCCGTCTGAGGGTTCAGTATCCGGAAGCTCACGAAGTATGAAGCAACAGAGCTGTCACCCGAGGCGCGGCCGTGCAGCACGCGTATCGAGAGCGCAGGGGAAACGTTCGCCGCCGTGTCGGTAAGGGAGTATGAAAGCGAATCGCGTCCATTCGAAACGAGAACCGTATCAGGGCGGAGCGTCACCGCCAGCTGAGCAGTCGTTGTGAGTCCCTTCAGCGTGGCTACTATCCGCGCAGACGACCGTACACTGTCCCCCAGCACGATACCGGTGGCGCTGTCGACCCTCACGCCACGGTCAAGGGCAGAGAATCGCACCGGAGGGGCTGCTACGACCTGGCCGCTGAAGTTGAAGGCGGTGATCCGGATTGGTGACACCACCCCCGCAGAATCGCGCAGAGTATCGCCGACAACCACTGACGGGGCCGGAAGCCCGTTCAACTCGATAGAGAGCACATCATTCGCGCCGGTCGGAATGTCCACACAAGCCGCCAGAAATACGGCGGCCGCGAACATCGCGAGTGGAATCGCCGCGGGCCTCGAGCTCACAGGAAGCCGTCCGCCAGGTGTGTCGCGAGATTGACGTACGCCTGCGATGCAGGGTCCGCCGGACTCCGAAGTACGACCGGCTGCCCGGCCGCGAAGGCGTCCGCCGTCGCGATGGTGCGCGGGATAACCATCGGAAATACGATGTTCGACGGCAGATGCCGCCTCACATACTCGACAACGCGCTCACTTGCCGGGTTGCCTGCCTCGAACATCGTGAGCAGGATGCCGTCGAGCGTGAGCTGTTCGTTTGCGTCTGCGATATCCTGTATGCTGCGCAGAATCTGCGGGGTTGTCTGAAGCGCGAGGGGCTCGCACTGCAGCGGCACGATGACGTGCTGCGCCGAGCCGAGCACTTTCCGGGTAATGGGCCCCAGTCCGGGTGGCGAATCCACGACCACAACGTGGCAGCGAGCTCTGGCTGTCTCGAGGAGGTCGGGCAGAATCTCTGTCTCGCTGATGAGCTGCTGGTAGATCGCGTGGTCTGCTTCATCCGACACGGAGCCTGCCAGAATCGCTCTCAGCCACGGCAACGAGGTTGGAAGAATCACCTCACGAAGTGATTTCTCCCCATTCAGGTAATCGGCAAACCCCGCATTGTGATGATCCCGCCTCAGCCCGGCGCCGTAACGGACCGATCCCTGTGGATCGACGTCGATGATCAGGGTTTTCAGACCACGGCGGGCGAAGGCGGCCGCCAGGTTTACCGCCGTAGTCGTTTTTCCGACACCACCTTTCTGACTTACGATGGCGAGGACATCACCCATCTAGTCGGATACCTCTGGGTACTCCTCGCTTTCGACGTTCTCCGATCCCTCGGCGCCGTCAGTCGTTTTGATGCGCTCGAGAGTCTCTCTCGCATGGCGGATCCAGCGGTCCGCTTCCGCGCTGGGCGCCGGCGGATCCATCAGGAACGACTCCAGATGAAATGCCGCGTTGGCCGTCTCTCCCCGACGAAGGAGCAGAAATGCGAGACCGTAGTGTGCGCCGGAGAGTTTCGGCTGAATCTCGAGCGCGCGGCGGTAACACCTGATTGCCTCGGTCTGTCTTCCAGTGCGGGAATACGCGATCGCCATGTTCTGGAGAACGCGGTGATTGGTCGGTTGATCGCGAAGGGCAAGCTGATACGACGTCAGTGCAGCTTCGTAATCACCCTGTCGTTCGAGCGCGAGGCCCTCGCTCAGATAATCGAGGCGCTTCTGCTCGTTCTTCGGCTTCCCGCCGCTGAAGCGACTCCAGAAAGACATCGGACCGAATCTACCGACGAGCAACCTATAGAGCTAGGTTCCAAACACCATGTCTCCACGCAGACGAACGGTCGATCCTGCACGGGGCGTTTTGCTCGTGGAGTGGCCGCTTTTTGGTGAGCTTTCCCGAGCTCTCGCGCTGAAGGTATCGCGCGAGTATGACCCGCAAATCGTTGTTGGAGTCGCGACCGCGGGCGTAGTTCCCGGCGCGGTAGTAGCAGCGATGCTCGGCCGCGAATTTCATTCGATAGTCGTCAGCCGGACGTACCGCGCGGAGGAGACGCGGCAGACCCCGGCTATCTTCGGCGCCGCACCCGCCGAGGTTCGCGGCCGCCGCGTGCTGATCGTCGATGAAACGTGTGACTCGGGGGACACGCTGCGGCTCGCGATCGGCGCGATTGTAAACGCGGGAGCAAGTGAAGTTCGCACCGCCGTAGGCTTCAGAACGGGAAGCTACGAGCCCGACTTCCATGCGCTTGCCACGGAGAGCACGATCGTGCTGCCATGGGACAGGGAAGTGATCATCGATGGCGAGCTCACGCCTAATCCGGCTTACGCCGATGCCGGTATGGAATAAGATCAAGGGCGTGCTGTTGGCTGTTTGCAGCACCAGATATTAACGTGAATCGCCCCTTATCTGAGTTGTTGCCACTTGTAGTTCATGACCTCGGCATTGCCCATCATGAACCTGCAGCGTGATCCCTCGAGATCGG
>DATAIM010000119.1:0-3633 GCA_036262655.1 Gemmatimonadaceae bacterium
GGGCCGTGAAATCGGGCGCATAGAAGATTCCGCCACCGTTGCCGTGAATTGAATTTCCCTGGACCAGAGGTCCTCCTTTCGCGCGCGCGCTTACGAGTACAGCTGGCCCTGTGTTGTCTGCAATCAGGTTCCCCAGATTTCCATCGCCGCCGATTCGTGCGTGATCCTTTAAAGCGACTCGCACTGCCGGGCCGGCGTTAGCGAGACGCCCACCATCGATGGTGCTGCCAAGGAAGTTGCCCTGCACCCGCGCGGCATTTTCCGGATTCCCGCCGTCATCGCGCCCGACCGTGACCGCCGCATCTGCGTTGCCACTGATGAGATTGCACGCCAGGTCACACACGCCAATGGAGGCGCCACTGTTCCCCCCCAACTGTCGCACGTATAGGATAGCAGCAGGCATATCCACCGGTCCTGCGAAGGAAACGACGTTGGGTATGGCGAGTTTCCCGGTCAGGTCGGTTCCTATGAAGTTTCCGAGAACCGAGTCAGCCACCTCGATCGCCGCGCTCTGATTGCCGGAGATCAGGTTGCAGGGATACACGCACGTTGTGGATCCGCCTGGCCGCATGCCGCCCACAGACACAGCTCCTGAAATCCCGACGCCGTTGGGAACGGCTCGTGTTCCAGTGGCGTCCGTGCCTATGAAGTTCCCGGCAATGTTGCGTCCTCCTATTATTCCGCGCTCATTGCCGCTTACGACGTTGTCCCTGATAAGGGCAAAGAGCGCGCGTGAGGTGTCATCGGCATCGGTCTGGTCGACCTCGGCTATCCCAACGCGACTGGGTATTGCCCGGTCCCCCGTCAGGTTCGTGCCGATTCGGTTACCCTGCACCGTCAGGGACCAGCCGATTACCGGGTCGATGAAGACTCCCGAAAGCTCGAACCCGCTGATGATGTTCCCCATTCCGCTCGTCCCGCCGATCGTTGCACTAACGCCGGCAGAAGGCTTGGTAGGCTGACCGGATGCCATCGCTATCCCTACGTGATAATGTGGGACCGAGTTGGGACCAGCTCCTTCTCCGGGGCGAATCTTTCTGCTGCCTGACTTGTCAAGACCGATGAGATTGCCGGCAACGACGTGACCTTCCCCGCTTTCGATCGATACCGAAAAATTGAAATTGCCGCTGATCAAATTTCCTGGGGCGAGGCCCGGTGAGCTCACCTTCCCCCCGATAATGACCGAACCCGGCTGCGTGGCGTTGGAAGACTCCGCAGCAACGCGAATTCCCCCGCCAGAGCTGTCTTCCGGGTACCAGAAGCCAAATAGTCCCCATTCGGTATCCGGCCAACTGTCGAAGATCTGTCCATTCGGCAGCGTGGTTTCACCCGTAATGTCCGCTCCAATCCAGTTGCCCTCGATGCTGCCCCCGCTTCTCGACGACATCCAGATACCGTTTCTCTCATTGCCTGAGATGAGATTGCAGTCACCGGTGCATGCGCTTCCACTCGTGCGGGCGGTGCCTCCGATCCGAACCTCGGTAGTTGTGACTTTGACCCCGAAGAGGTTGGGTTGCCTTTGCGTCCCGGCAGGGTTGCTACCGATGCGATTGCCTGCGACAACGTTACCGCGTCCGCTCCGGAGCAGAACGCCTGCCTTCTTCCATCTGTTGATTACCAGCCCGCGCACAAGGGATGGGCCGAGGTCGACAATGAGGCCGTTCGCGTCTCCGGCTGAGCCCCCCGAAAGCTCGACCCAACCGCCGGTCTGCGTCGTACCGTCAATCGTCACGGCGGCCCTGATGGGAGGAAGTTCGGATCCAGGCGCGATGTTAGGCACGCCGCTCCCCGGAATGGCGAAGCCGATCGACTGAGTACCGCCGAGCGCATTCGCTACCTGGATGGCCGCGCGTAACGTGCACTGATTGCCGGTCGTTACGGAATCGACGTCGCAAATGCGAGTGTCGACTTGCGCCTGAGAGAGTGCCTGATCCCCGTTCGTCGTGACGATAAGGCGGCGGTCGAGCACGGCGATGGTGATGCTCGAGGAGCCTGTTCGCTCAGTGGCAGTTCCGTTGTCCTCCATTCCGGTCGCGTCCACTCGCGCTGTCAACGTGCCGGAGCTCGCTTTGTTCAGCGTCCACGTAACGCTGCTCGCCGCGCCTGGCTGAAGCGCTGAGATCGATATCGGGTTTGGTGGACTGACGTCGATGTCACTCGAGTCCGTCGCCAGTATTGCAGATACATTGACGAGTTTCGTGGCTCCCTTGTTGGTGAGCGTCGCGGTCAACACAAAGTTCTCGCCGATCTCCGGCTGCGCCGGGCTCACGCTGAGCACCACCTCGATGCCTGCACCTGTGATATCGACATCGCGCCGCTGTGCTGGCGCGCTAACGGTTCCGCCGGGACCGCTCCCAGTGGCGGTAACAACCAGCGTATCGGTGCCGGAGGAAGTTGCGTTCGCCGTGAAGGTAAATGTCGCCTGAGCTCCGCCCGCCAAGTCTGCCGACGACGGCAACGGCCCCGAGGCGAGGGTTGCGAGAGTCGCCGGTAAGAGGGTGAGCGAGGGAGTTACGCCCGTAATCGGCACTCCGCCATCGTTGCGGACGACAACAGATATCGAGAATGTGGTGCCGACTCCTGGGCTGGTGGGGGTAACAGTTACTGTGCTTATCGTGAGTCTTGCCACAAGCGTGGTAGTCGCCGTCGCCTGCTGGCCATTCGAATCAGTGACTTTGAGACTGACGACGTGCTCACCGGGTGTGGCGAACTGATGTACGGCGACAGGTGTGGCGGCGGTGGTGCCATCGCCGAAATCCCACGCGTAAGCGGTGATCTGGGCTCCTGCCGTTGCGCTCGACCCTGATCCGTCGAAGTTGAACTCGTTCGCGGACCCGGTGCCTCGGTAGGTTATCGACGCAATGGGGGCCGGCTGACTTCCGCTCCAGTCCACCGAACACATCGCGAGTCCAGTGGTTCCCTGGAGCGATGTCGAGTAGAGGGTGCGCACGTAGGGCCCGGACCAGTCGACGATATCCAGAAAGTACGCGGTCACCTGAGTGATTGGATTGTAGTTCGTGCGAATTGCCGCAACCGCGTCACCCTTTGGCGAAAATGCGAAGTCGAGCGTAGTCCCGGTGTTGATCTTCAACGTGCTCGAGCCGACATATATCCCGGAATCGGGAACCTGCGTCCTCCTGCCGGACCAGGCGATGTCGCCGCCAGGATGAATGCGGACAGCATATACCACCGGGCTGGACAAGCCATTGATGGTTACTGGAGTGATGAGATTGTTCGTCGGGGTCGAACCTGCCGCTCCAGTGGCGATGAGAAACTGTACTGGATCGAGCCCGCTGAGCTGCCTTGTGTAGCCGAGCTCCCAGGTGTCACCGCGCCAGTCGAATCCGTTGCGTGCGAAAGGCCGGCCAGGCATCTCGACGTCGGTGTACGTGCCGTTTACCGCGTCCTGCATCACTCTTACCTTCGACGAATCAGTCGCCAGGTTAGCCTTGTCGCTCAGCACGCCAACCTGTGTACCGTCGGGTGACCAGGCGAGCCCCATCGCCGCGCCAGAAGGCGGCGGAAGAAGTCGTTCATTGGATCCATCCTGGTCGAGCGTATACACGCGCCGAGCGGAAGCGGGCCTTATGACCGCTAACCGCCCGGCAGCTCCAGGCCCGACGCGAAGCTGCA
>DATAIM010000120.1:0-4582 GCA_036262655.1 Gemmatimonadaceae bacterium
CCCTCGAGCTGGCGTTCACATCGTAGACATTGGGGCAAACTGGCAGCCGCGCCCGAGTCGACCGATCGGACCATTGCAAATCCGTCAGTGCTTCTGGGAAAACCAGCTCAGCTACGTTGCCGGTTTGAGAGATGGCTGGCAGAGCTACGAGTTATTCATGGCGCCGATCAACTGTCGTCTCGAGAGTGGCGATCGGTTTGAATTCAATTTCGTGCCGAAAGGCGAGCGACTCTTCGAGCCCTTCGAGGTTGCCGACGGTGTGACAATCCCATCGGGCAGCTACCATTTCAATCGGTTCCGTCTCGAAGGCGGACTGGCGGCCAAACGGCGTGTGAGTGCTCAGGCGACTTGGTGGTTCGGTCAGTTCTACGATGGGCACCTGAATGAGTACGAGGTCACGGGCGCATGGAAGCCTTCTCCGCTCTTCATCATGGAGCTCTCTGCCGAGCATAATGTGGGCAGGGTGGCTGGCGGGAGAATCGTACAGGATCTGGTGGGGACCCGTTTGCGAGTGAACGTCTCGCCTGATTTGCAGGTCAACAGCTTCCTGCAGTACGACAATGAGTCGGAGTCAGTTGGAACGAACAGCCGGTTGCGTTGGACCTTCAGTCCCCTGGGTGAGCTGTTCGTGGTCTATAACCACAACATGAGGACTCGGGACCTGTTGACGAGGGAGTCGCGCTTTGCGTTCTCGTCAAATCAGCTTGCAGTAAAGCTGCAGTACGCTTTCAGATACTGAGACCGGCAGCGGAGAAACCGCGATCGCTCCTGCTCCGGGATGAGGAGCTTAGTCATCAATGCGAGCGATCCCGCAGTAAAGACGCTGGCGGCAGGTCTGAGATCGGCAGCGCATACGATCCGGGCGTAGCTCGACTCCACTGACAGCTTGCTGCGGCCGGTAATACGCCGGATTGTGCAGCAGCGAGTGCGTGCCTATGTTCGGCGCTCTTTGTTCATCCGGGTCGTGGAGCAACTTGCGCGGTCGTAACCGTCTAACGTCGTGATGCATTCGGTCCAAGGACAAACCTTCGCCCCCGCTCCGGCGACGCCTCTTGGCTGACTGGACTGACGAGCTGCGCAACGGCTCGCCCGGCAGGGCGTGGGATGATTTCATCAAGCGCTATCGGGCGCTCGTGTTTGCGACCATTCAGCATTATGCGCGGGACTACGACGACGTCATGGATGTCTTCGCCCGCGTTTGCGAGGCGCTTCGGGCGGACGATATGCGCCGGGTGCGGAGTTATCTCGACCAGCCGGAGCATACGGCACGATTCACTACCTGGCTCGTTGCTGTCGTGCGAAATATCACGATCGACTGGTTTCGCAGCCGCGATGGACGACGCCGCCTCTCCACGATCGCCGATGACATGCCGACACTGCGGAAGCAGATCTTCAATGCGGTTTTCATCCAGAGGCGGTCACACGTCGAAGCGTACGAGCTCATTTCCGCTCTCTCCCCCAAGCCCCTTGCGTTCCGTGAATTCCTTGCGGAACTCCGGGAGACGTACCGCGCTGCGAGTGCTGGTCGTCGCGGGACGATACTCCGTGACCTCGCCCCCCCTGACCTCGCACCCGATGAGCTGGACTCGGCGGATCCCGCCGAGAGTGACGAAAGAACCCGGCGGGTCGAGGAAGCGTTGCGCACTCTTCCCCCGCAGGATCGCGCGGCGGTCGAGCTGTACGTTCTGGAGGATTTGTCCGCTGCCGAAATCGCTCGCGTCCTCGGGCTTCGTAACGCGAAAGCGGCATACAACAGGATATATCGGGCGCTCGACGTTCTTCGCAGGCACATGGCTGCGTTGGGACTCACGCGCAGCGATTTATGAGCAATAGTCCTCTACCGCGCCGTCTCACGCTGGCACGAGAGCGATGAGCAGGAACCGCGACCGGAGCAGCGAGATCATCATGAACGCATTACGCGAAGCGGCCCTCATCAGGGGCGCGACCGAGCACCCGGAATCAGCGTGCCTGACAGAAGACGTTCTCATCGGGCTCGCTGACGGGCGACTCACAGGCGCCGAGCTTCTCATATCGACGCCGCACCTCAGCAGTTGTCGCCGGTGCCAGCACGAGTTGGCCTCCCTCGTCCGCGCATTGAACGATCCCGCGGTGGCGCGCGCTGTTAGCGCGGACAGAGCTTACCTTCGACGCGTCGCACAGGTGATCATCCCGCTCGCTGCCGCTGCCACCATAGTCGTCAGCCTCGCCGTGCCGCGGGAGCGACAATCCCGGGAACCGGTGGGGCAGCACCGTGCGCCGGTCATCACACCCGGAGCAGCCCCGATAATAGGGAGGCCCGCCGGGGTGGTTTCCGACGTGGTTGATTTGCAATGGTCGGCGGTTCCCCGCGCAGAGGCGTATCGTGTGACCCTGTTCGACAAGGACGGCCAGGTTGTTTTTGAAGACGAAACCAGTGAGAACGGCATCGTGCTCCCGGATTCCGTCACACTAGTGCCCGCAAACCGCTACTTCTGGCAGGTGCAGGCGAGAATCGGATTCGACCGATGGGTCTCGTCCGACCTCGTGGAGTTCCGCCTCATCCCGCCGCGCCCGTGATACTTGCTTTCCTGGCTTTCTCGCTAGGGAGCCATGCACCTCAGTCGCCGATGAACTCATCGCCAGCAGCCGCGATGTCGCGGGATAGCGTCGCCGCTTCTCGGCAAACGGCAGCACCCGCTGAGATGCGTGAGTCGATCGTGGATGCGCTGGAGCGAGCGGGGAGGAACGCGACTCTCGACTCTGCCGCATTGAATGATGCCCGCATGCTCGCGCACCGCTATGCGGAAGTCATGCAGGACTCGTTCTGGGTCCGCCAGGTGAATCGGTTCGCGATGATGTCGCGCGTACAACGCGCGATGAAGCGTCGCGGCGACAGCCTGAGAATCAAGGGTGTGGAGACTTTCACCAGGCGTGGACCGGCTGCGGCGACGAGCCTGTGGCGCCAGGCAGCCTCCGCCTCCCGCGCAGCAGGTGACACGAGTGCGCTTGCCGGCGCGCTGGACAATATCTCCGCGGCGATGATCCGACTTGGGCGGTACGATAGCGCCGCCGTGTATCTCGCACGGGCACGACCACTGGCTCATGCCGTAGGAGATCTCCGCATCGAAGCGAACATTGCGGGGCATCAGGCGGACCTGAGCGCCGATCGCGGGAGCCCCGACCGGGCGAGACGGCAGTACCTGGATGCGCTTGCACTCAGGCAGAAGATCGGCGATTCGCGCGGTATCGCGGCTGATCACAACAACCTCGGACTCCTCGCACAATCTGTCGGTAATCTCGCCGAAGCCCAGACGCAGTTCCAAACAGCACTGGCCTTGAACAGGGCGGAGGGCCGCGCCCCGGCAGCCGCCACGAACCTTGCCAACCTCGCGGAGCTCGCCAGTATACGCGGTGATTTCCCCGTCGCCGGCTCGCACTACCGGGATGCACTCGCCACCTGGCGAGAAGCCGGCGACACAGCGGAAGCCGCGTTCGCGCTTTTCGGTCTGGGACAGATCGAGCTTCGACGCGGCGACTATACGGCTGCGCGGCAATTCCTGACGGAAGCTCTGCGCTCGTACCAGGCAACAGGGTCGCCCGACGAGATCATCGCGGCTCGACAGGCAGTTGCAGATGCGCTGGGAGCATCAGGCAATCTCCAGGGTGCGATTCGCCAGATCGACGAAGCGCGGCGGTACGCTGACTCTACTCACCTGCAAGCCGCTGCGAGTGCTCGACTGGCTGTCGCAGAAGCGGATCTTCTCGTTCGCCTGAACGAATTGTCCAAAGCCGAGCGGATGTACAAGGACGCGCAAAATCTTTACCGCAAGGCGGGTGACGAGCGAGGTCAGGCAGTCGCCTTCCACGGCCTCGGACTTCTGTTGCTCGAGAAGGAGGATTACGCACTCGCCCAGTCGCAGCTTGCCAGGGCCTTGCACATTCAGCAGGCATTCGGGGATGCGCGTGCGGCTGCAATTACACGAATTGCGCTTGGTAGCGTGGCCGAGAGCAGGGGAGATGTCGCGGGTGCGCGCCGGCACTACACAGGCGCCCATAGCCAGCTTGAGTCACTTGGCGATGCGGTCGCCGGGGCACTCGCTCTCGGCCAGCGCGCAGCGCTCGAAGCGAACGTCGGAAATAATGCCCTGGCACAGACTCTCTACCGTCAGGGACTCCGGCGGCTCGGCCGGAAGCCGGCTGTTGACGTGAGTTGGCGACTTCACGCGGGTCTAGGCGCCGCGCTCAGGTCGAGCGGATCTCTCGACGCAGCCGAGCGAGAGTTTCGCCAGGCAATCGAGGCAGCGGAGTCGGCCGGTGCGAGCTTCCGGCTTCCCCAGCGCCGCTCTGCTTTTCTTTCGGACAAGCGCGAGGTTTACGGGGAGCTCGCGCTGCTCGAGGTCGAGCGGGGAATGGCCGGCTCTGCCTTCCAGGCTTCGGAGCGGTTGCGCGCGCGCGAGATGATGGAGTTGCTAGAGCATGGAGAAGTGGCACCGCCTGCAACCGGCCCTGAATCGCTCATCGCCCGCGAGCAGGATTTGCGCAGGCAGATATCCGACCTCACGAAACGGCTCAACACGGCAATCGACCCGCGTGAGAGACGACG
>DATAIM010000121.1:0-2446 GCA_036262655.1 Gemmatimonadaceae bacterium
GGCAGCTGGACCGATCCGAAAACGAAGCAGGTGGTTCGCTATAACAACGAGGCGATTCTCGAGGTCTCCGGCGGTCCGACGGTGAGCCCATACGATCCGGCGTTCAACCCGCTCAGCATCAAGCGCATTGAAGTGTTCGACAAGCAGCTGGAGCAGACACTCGACCGGCTGGACAAGAATGCATCACGCTACGTCTCCGACGGAGATCCGAATACTGTAGCGAAGCCGCCGGCAAAGCAGGAATAACCTTACTCTGGGTTACACCGAATAGGACCAGACCCCTAGCGTTCCGCGATGGGTCTAGCCCTTTAAAACCGCCAGCCTCTCAGATTGCGGAGCGCTGTGTCGAGTGCCTCGCGCTGCTCCGGGTGCGTTGCCGTAGTCAGCAGCTGCTCGTACGTCTCGATCGCGAGATCGAGAGCTTCGTAGTCCTTTTCCGCGCCGGCGAGCGATGCAGCGTTGTCGGCAACGTTCGCCCGCGCGAGGTCGTCGGTTGGGAAACGCGCCGATACCTGTTGCCAGCGCGATACACGCTGCCGTGGGTCCGATTCAGCCAACGCCCAGAGGTGCCATCCGGCGCGATTGTCCGGGTCGGCAGCAATTGCACGCGATGCCAGGTCCGCAACGACTTCGGGGCCCCTGCCAGTCAGCCAGTACGCATTGGCGAGAGCGACGAGAGCCTGGGCATCGTTCGGCGCATTGGCGACAGCTTTTTCGAGTTCCGGAACGGGGTCTCGTCGATCGTCCAAGTCGTATTCTCGATGTTGCGCAGTGTGTCTGCTGGTGTTGCGAAAGATACGCCGTCCGCGTCGTTACTTCGGCAGTTGGAAATGCGACGCGACGATTGCTGGCGGGATGTTCCGGCTGGACAAGAAGTAGAAGGCGGACTACCATTCGGGAGATTGCTGGACAAGTTCAAACGTCCGGTGTACCATTCTTGCACTAGCGCAGCCCTTGGAGGCGCGCCTACAAAGATGATGAAGTTGCGGGGCTCCGCGTGAGTTCAGCCCGCGCCCGCCGCAGCAGCCAGTCGCGCCACTTTATTTACGCCACACCACAATTTGATGAACGAACGCCGACGTCCTTTTCGTCGCGGCCGAGGCCCACGCCCGTCCGGTCCTCGCGCCAATGAGCCTTACGGAGATGCTGACCCGTATCGCGAGCCAATTGAATCAGCACAACAGGAAACCGAGAGCTTCGATGCTCCCAGGCCGCGCATTGACATGAACGGTGACGGAAACGATGAGGGCTCGCGAGCCGATGCCTCTCCGACACAGTCGCCCGTAGACACACCCCCGCCTCCGTCTCCTTCGAGCGAGTCGTTCGCTCCCTCGCAGTACAACAACAATCAGCAGCAGCGGCATCAGTTCGGGTCTCCTCAAAGCGGAAATCGGCAGAACGATCGCGGCGATAACCGGGGTGACAACCGCGGTGACAACCGTGGAGATCGCGCTGACAACCGGCGGGACGGGCGACGCAACAACCGCAACCAGCGGGGACGCGGGCGCAACAATAACCGCCCTCAGCGCGATCAGGGTCCCCGCCACCCGATGGCGCCCCTCGCGGTAGATGGAGAAACGACTGGGTGGTATGAAGCATCGCGTGACGGGGGCTTTATCCGGCGTGCGGCGAACAGTTATCTGTCGGACCCGTCCGACGCGTACGTTCCGACGAATCTCGCCCGTCAGTACAACCTTCGGCGCGGCGACGCCGTATTCGCGACCACTGGCCGCGACCCGCGTGGCCGCACCGTCGTCGCAGACATCACGCAGATCAATGGCTCCCCCTCGGAAGAGGCACTGCGACGTCCCGACTTTGCATCACTCATCGCATCGTATCCCGAGCGCAAGCTCAAGCTCGAGACCGGGAGACCTGCCAAGGGTGGACCTGAGCTTACGCGTCGTGCGATAGACCTGATCGCGCCGATCGGGTACGGTCAGCGAGCGCTGATCGTAGCTCCGGCGCGTGCGGGAAAGACGATGCTGCTCCAGGCGATAGTCGAAGGCGTCGCGCTCAACCACCCCCAGGCGGTGCTTCTCGTGCTGCTGGTCGACGAGCGTCCGGAGGAAGTCAGCGAGATGATTACCTGGGGCTACGGTGAAGTCGTAGCGTCGAGCTTCGACATGCCTGCCGCCCGCCACACCGATGTGACCGAGATGGTTCTCGAGCGCGCGCGCCGGCTGGTGGAGCTCGGCAAGGATGTGGTGATCGTGCTCGACTCCATCACGCGCATGGCGCGGGCCTACAACACTGTCGAAAGAGGGACCGGCCGCACGTTGAGCGGTGGGCTCGATGCGACCGCCATGGCAAAGCCGAAGGCGTTTTTCGGATCAGCGCGATCAGTGGCGCCTGAGCATGGAGGTGGGTCGCTCACGATCATCGCTACAGCCCTGGTCGAGACCGGATCACGGATGGACGACGTGATCTTCGAGGAGTTCAAGGGCAC